>JAQVLM010000001.1:25425-40111 GCA_028704125.1 Opitutales bacterium | reverse complement strand
TTTTGGGATGTGCGGAAGGTTCTTTTACCGTTCACGTAGACGGTGGAATCAATTTCGGTGCGTAACAGGACCGGAGTCTCCACTTCATCGGTTGTGAGCACGCCTGTGTAACTCCAATGATCCTTGTGGTCCATCGGCATCCATTGGGAAGTCTGAGCGGCAAGGCTGGCAGCCGCAAAGCTCCAAATGGCGAGCGTGCGGAATGCGAATCCAAAGTGAGAAAGATTTGGCATCATCAATCAGTAGGTTTTAGAGGTGAAAACACATTGGTCCACATAGACGGGGAACGCAATTCGAAATCCTTAAGTGAATGGACAGCAGGAAACACATCGATGGAAACTGGATCATCACGCGGAAACCTCCGAATTCGGTTTGCGGATCCGCTTGGGAGGGGGTGGTAAATTCTCAGGTCTGGGAACCCGTTTAGGCATTACACTTGGAGGCACTGCCTGCGAACCGGAAGGAGGTCCAAACGCCGGAGATCTCCTGACCTGCGGCATATTTGGACGGACGGAGGAAGTATTTGAGCGGGGCATCACCTGGTTTTGGGCGAGCGTCGCCTTCTGCCGCAGCTTCAGTCGCCCCTGCTTGCCCTGATAATCGACCACCAGAACCTGTTCATCCTCGTAGTAATCGATGAGCTTCACCCCGTAAAGCGCATCATCCTTCAGCATCCATTTCTTCTGATTCACCTCACGGAAGTTCAGACTGAACCGCCGCTCCATACCCAGCTGGTATGAACCGACAAACTCCACCACTTCCTCCAATCCTTTCAGGTCAACGGTTACCCGATCCGGCATCACCTCAATTGCACCGGTGGACTTGAAGGGACTGCGCTCAATAAGGCTGTCAAAGCCCCACGCAGGGGAAACCGATCCCATCACCAGCATGCCAACCAAAGCCAAACGTGCAGTGGAGTCTGTCAAAACCCCAAACGCAAACCGAAGTCCCCTGTTTGGACGGACAGATAAGCGCTCCGGTCGGATCACATTCCGGCCCCGAAAAAGGCAATTCCTGACAAAATCCCCAGACATACGATGCTTCAAGGTCGACCAGCTGCTCACCAGCGCCGGTGGACGCCTCCCCCCCTGCGAACCGGCATCGGACCCTCAACCGGCTTCGCTTCATCTTGATCATCCTCAACGATTGGGTCCGTAGCCACTGGCTCTACACCCAAGACATGGTCGACGTTGGTTCGGGTCTTGTCATCCAATCCGGAGTAAATCTCCGCACCGGCCCGCTCGGCGTCGCCCGCCTGAATAAAGACCGTCGGCTTAATAAAAATGATCAGCTCGCGGGTCGTCTGCGTCTTGCGATCATTGGAGAACAGCAGTCGACCCACCACTGGAATGCTACCGAAAAAGCCAAGTTTTCCCTCGGAATCGCGCATGGTTTTTTCCTGAAGGCCACCAAGCACCACCACTTCGCCACTCGAAACACTCACAAACGAAGTCGCCTCCCGTTTTCCGATGACCGGCTGACTGTTGCCATCGATCGTCACCTCATCCACCACATTTTCGACCGTCTGCTGGATCTCCATCTGGACCATCCCATTGGAGCCGATCAACGGTTTCACCTTCAACTGAACCCCGATGTCCTTGAACTGCACCTGGCTACGCGTGCTCAGCCCGGTCGAATCCGTGTTCGAAGACGTAATCACCGGACGCGACTCACCCGCATTGATCACCGCTTCGCGGTTGTGGGTGGTCACAAGCGTGGGTGCCGAAATTACCCGCACGTTCGAATCCTTGCTGGCAGTATCAAAAACCGTAGCCAACGTGAAGTCCTTGATGGTAAGGGATCGCAGGATCACATCCGTCAGCGAACCCTCGAAGCGGATCGGCAAATCGGAGTTCTCATTCATTTGGAAAGTGATCTCATCATTCTCGTCATAGGCCACACCGAAGCGCTCGATCCCCCGGCTGTTCTCGTTGGTAAGGGTCACCTCAGTGATCACCACATCAATCCTGACCTGCGGCAGCAAAACATCGAGATTCGCAATGATCTCCTTGACCGATCGCACATCCGGCCGCGTGCCATAGGCGAGCACCGCATTGCTCCGCTCATCCGCCACCACCGTCACATACGGGCTGAACTGCAAAGTTCCTGTGCCATCGGCAGTCGCCCCCGCTGTAGATGCTGCAGGCACAGCCCCCTCTCCAGCCGGAGCTTTCCCATCGCCACCGGACGCAGGCACCACTGGTGTTTTCCGGTTCCGGTCGCTCTGCTTGTTTTGTCCCGAAATGATTGAATCGATGATCGCCACGACCTTATCGGCCTCCGCGTGTTTAAGGTAAACCACCTCGTTGATGGTAAGCGGTTCACTGTCCGAATCAAATGTGTCGATCAAGTGCTCCAACATACTGCGGTTCACCGGGCTGGTCACGATCACCACCTGATTCGTGCGCTCATCCGCATCCACCCCGATGTTCCCCTCGAAGAACGCGCGCAGCGGACCATCAATGCTTTCCCGCAGTTTCCGCTGCATATCCAATGCAGCCATGTAGTTGAGCTTGCGGATGATCATCTCATGATCCGATGGGGAGTCCAACTGACTCAGCAATCGCTCCACCCGCTGCAGGTTGACCAGCGAATCCGTCACCATACACCCATTCTTGGATTTCAATGGCTCCACGTAGCCGGTTCCCTGAGTCAGGAGATTTCCCACCAAAGTCATCGCCTCCTCCATCTTGAGGAAACGGAACTCGAAAACCTTCGCATACACCCGCTCGCTCGGGGGTAGACCCAGAACACTTCCCTCGAGAATATCGGGGGATTTGAACCGCACCATGTTCGATGGCAGAACCCGGATAAACGAATCGCCCATCTCCGCCACGGCAATGCCATTCAGGTTCAGCAGAGACTCGATTGCCACGATCGCCTCGGACTTCTTCATCGACCCCTGGCTATCAAAGGATATCGCGGCCCCCGGTAAGGCCTCCGGAGAAAGGATCCGCTTGCCCGTCAATTCACTCAAAAACACCAACACCTGATCCACCGATTCACCCACGAAAAAAAACCGGCCCACCGTCTCCTCCGGCGGCTCTGGAACAGCTTCATCGACAAACATCGGCACAAAAGCAGGCGGGGCCCAAGCCTCAGCCGAAGGAGGGCCATCCGGCGCCTGAAACGCCCATAGGCCAGAGCCGGTCAGCAAGCAAAAAACAGTCAGTTTCGAGAGTAGAGTCATCACGATGTCCCGATGGAACCCCAAATCATGAATCAAGGGAGCCTGATAATCAATGAAATAACAACCCATTCACAACCTCATTAACAACCCCGGGTCATCACATCAGCGCCCCGCCAAGGAAGAGAAGAGGAAGATTTTCATCTCTCACAAAGGCGCAAAGCACACGAAGGGTGTGATGTTTTGGAACCATTTCCCCGTAGCGGAACACGTGAGTGTTCCGGAGAAGCGTGATCCTGAGGTCACGCGTTGGAATGGAACCAAGACGGAACGCTTACGCGTCCCGCTACGTGAAGAGAATTACCCAAGTCCTATCATTCCCTCGCATTTCCCCCGGTAGCGGAAAGTGTGAGCTTTCCGATATTCGAGTTTCCATTCGGTCGAGCGTGTGAGCCTGACGAAAGATTGCAGAAGATGGTTCTCACGCAGAGACCCGAAGGAAGGAATAGGAAGATTTGTTTTCACGCCCGTTTGACGCTGCATGCAGCGTCTTCACTCAAGACGCAAAGCCGCAAAGGAAGGGAGAATTCAAGAATCTTCACCACGAAGGGGGAATGAGGGAAGAAGTGAGAAGAGTGAAGTGAGAGTCGAGAATGGGATTTTCAATCTGCGAAAATCTGCGAAAATCTGCGGATCAGGCCTCTTCTTTCCTCTGTGCGCTCGGCGTCCTTTGCTTCGCGCTATCGCTTGAGTGTCGCCTTCGGCTCGAAAGTGGTGCATAGAATTCCCCATTCAACCACGAAATACGCGAACCACACGAAAACCGGAGCCCTCGCAACAACTGGGGACTACCCTATTCCGATCCTGTTAATCCCGTTCATCCTGCCTCTCCTCTTCCTGTTTCATGGGCAGGATCTACACGATTGAAGAAGAAGAAGAACGTTCTCTCACAAGGCGCCAAGCTCACAAAGTGAAGAACAACATGGGAATGCATTCCCATCAGTGTCTATCAGTGTGCATCAGTGGTTGGATACTGTTTTTCCTCTTTTTCGTGGTTTTAGTGTCGTTCGTGGTTAACCATCCTCTTCAATCCTTATGGCGAAGTCATTCGACAATGCTCATAATCGAGACCATCCAGCGAGCGCAGCGAGCGGTGTTAATACTAAGAGGTTTCTACATCGCCCTAACGGGCTTACGCCCTTCGCCTGCGGCTCCGGGCACAGATGCCCCTCGACTTCGCTCGAGACAACATACTATGAGTAAGAATCTGCTGTTTGGCGCCAGCCAAACGTATGTGGCCCGCAGGGCTTATAGCGAGCAAGGCGAGCGATGTTAAAAATCATCCAGTTAATTCCCCAAATCTGCGGATCAACCTCGTCTTTCCTCTGTGATTTCTGTGATCTCTGTGGCTAAAGCCTCCTCTTTTTTTTGGTCGTTTTTGTGTCTTTCACGGTTCATGATAGGGGTTTTCATTACCGCACCCACACTACACCCATGACAGCCATACTATCCCTCGACGGCGGGGGACTGAGGGGACTGATCACCGCCCTCATCCTTCAGCGAATCGAAGAAGCCCGCCTTGAGGACGTGGTGTTGTTCTCCGCGGGAACCGGGGCGAATCCCGCCTACATCAAAGGAAAACGCCACGACTGGGGACTCTTCCAATGGATCAATCCCCTCATGGACATCCTCATCGATGGAGTATCGGGGGTGGCTGACTTCCAATGTCGCCAGCTACTGGGCAGTCGCTATTTCCGGCTCCAACCCTCCATCGCCGGACACGGGCGGATCGCAATGGATGCGGTCAGCAAGCTCGGACGCATGCGCAAAATCGGAGAATCCTGGCCCATCGAAGATGCGCTGGCGTGGATCGACAGCCATTTCTGACTAGATTCGTATTCCCGTTTCACCTCATCTGGAAGCAGAAGGCGTGCCCCCCCTATGTCACTGGAAAGTTGTCGCCTGATCTGAGAAAGACTGGATTATCGAAACCGAGTGCAGGCCTCAATGCAAACTAGGTTGATTACAATCCGTCACGGTTTGTAACTAACCCTACCCATCTCCCCATTTAGTAACCGTCACAGTTTCTATATCCTCGCAAAGTTAGTCGGTCCCATCCCTCACGCTTACACTTTATGCGACAACTACCTTGACACTTACCGACCACGAAGCACCGGTCAATGCGACAAACCATTACCTATTCGGGGCTCAATAGACCCTTAATCTCATCATCGGACAAATACGGGGTCATATTATAAAGAGGTTGATTAAACTCCAACTTTGGAGACACCTTTGTCGCCCCACTAATAACAAACTCAACAATGTTATATTTCCCAATATTCGTTGACTTGTATTCCGCTTCATCCAATTTCAAATATGTAAGGGAAAAAGCTTCCGCAATCACCTTAATATTCGGCACCAAATAGCCGCCATCGCGCGTAGTACCGACCATATTCGAATCAAAATACAATTCCTGAAACTGCGTAATCATCCCAAGAGCACCATTGTTCATTACACATACAGTAATATTTAATTTGTACTGATGAATAAGTAGTAGGGATTGAATAGCAATATGAAAACCACCATCACCAATAATACATACGACTTTTTTCCCAGGAGACGCAAAAGCAGCACCAATTGCTGCGTGGAGGGAATACCCCATAGGAGCCAAGCCTCCACTAGTGTAAAATGACGATCGATTCTTTATACGTAAACATTGCGCAGCCCACATTTGATTCTGACCTATATCTATAGTATAAATAGTATCATCCAAAAACTGTTTATTCAATTCAAATACAAAAGCATACGGAGCCTTATTTAACACAAACCGTGACAATTCTTTATCTTGACTATAGAGGCCTTTTATGCGATTAACAAAAGATAACCAATCACTACTTGTGACATAATTACACATTACATCAAACAGTTTACGAACAAAATCACCAACATCGCTGTTGATACAAACTTTTTTCAGTGGAGTGGAACGCTCTAGTTCACCTCGATCAATATCAACATGAATAAAGGTAATATGATCAAAAACTCCAGATTGAAGACTACCCGTTTGTCTTAAATCAAGCCGGGACCCTAACACAAGAACAACGTCCGATTGAGACAATACAATATTGGCATCACGATTCCCGTAACTCCCTATCATGCCAACAAAACTCTCTTGGGACTCATCTACAGTGCCCTTACCCATCAAAGACACGACATACGGCAACCCGGTCTTATTCAAAAAAGCATTTACTGAATCAGATGCCAGAGAACTGGCAATGCCACCACCACAAAGGACCAATGGGCGCTTTGCTGACATGAGAATTCGGTATGCCTTGTCAACATCCCTTCTTTTCACACAAGGCAGGCTCGCAGGACAAATCGTCAACTTCTCCGAATGTACCTCAATATCAGCCCGTTGAATATTCATCGGTAAATCCAGAAGGACGGGACCTTTGCGCCCAGAAAGAGCGATCGATACTGCCTTGCTAAATTCATCTTGAACAACCTTCGGGTCAGAAATCATAACAGCATATTTAGTAATCGGTCTTACGATACTAACAATATCGGTTTCCTGAAATCCAATTTGCTTAACCTTTTTCTCATAATTATATTCATAAGTGTTGACTTGACCTGTAATATAAACTACTGGAATTGAATCAAAGAACGCATTTGCGATTCCTGTAACCATATTTGTAGCACCTGGACCGCTTGTAGAAATTGCAACTCCAATCTTACCAGACTCTCGCGCATAACCTTCTGCTGCAATTGCTGCGGATTGTTCATGATAGGTCTGAACAAACCGTATAGATGGGCTTTTACTGATTGAATCTACAAAATGAGTAATCATTCCTCCTTGATAGCCAAAAATAACCTTGACTCCAAGTGAAGCGAAAAAATCCACCAAATAGTCAGTAACTTTCATTTTATCATACACAGCTCGTAATAACCTCAATCATCTTATCAATCATCGCATCTGTCATACCCGGATACACACCTATCCAAAACGTATCTTTCATAATGCGATCTGTGACATCAAGAGAACCCGAAACACGATACCCCTGCCCAGCAGAGCGCATCTCATCAAAACAAGGATGCTTGATCAGATTCCCGGCGAATAGAGCACGGGTCTGAATATTGTTCTTTTCCAAATGTGCAACAATGCCATTTCGATCAACACCATTAGTACATGTTATCAGAAAACCAAACCAGCTAGGTTTGGAATTGGGTGCGGCAACCGGAAGAATCAACTTATCCGACATAGGAAGCAAACCGTAATAAAGACGATCAAAGTTATGTCTCCGTCGCTCCACAAACGAAGGAAATTTCTCTAACTGCGCGACGCCAATCGCTGCCTGCATATCAGTAGCCTTAAGATTATACCCAAAGTGACTATACACATATTTATGATCATATCCCACTGGAAGCTCGCCATGCTGACGATCAAAACGACGACCGCAGACATTATCCATACCGGAAGGACACACACAATCCCGGCCCCAATCGCGCAATGAGCGAACAATCTTGTTAAGTAAAGAACTATCTGTATATACCGCCCCTCCCTCTCCCATAGTCATATGGTGTGGGGGATAAAAACTTGAGGTTCCAATATCACCAATAGTGCCGGTAAATTTGGTGAGGCCATCAATTGAATACTCAGAACCCAGGGCATCGCAGTTATCCTCTACCAGCCACAAATTATGTTTGTCGCAAAAGGACTTGACGGCGGCGCAATCAAAAGGATTACCAAGGGTGTGCGCGATCATTACGGCCTTTGTCTTACTGGAAAGCGCCATTTCCAACTGTGAAACATCAACATTGTACTGCGGAATAGTAACATCCACAAAAACGGGCACCGCTCCAAACTGGATTATTGGCGTTACCGTGGTCGGAAAACCGCAGGCAACGGTGATAACCTCATCACCTCGATTAATCGCCCGCTCCTTAAGTAGCGGAGAAGTAAGAGCCATAAAGGCAAGCAAATTAGCGGATGAACCCGAGTTCACCAATGAGCAATATCTCACGTGTAAGTAGCGGCTAAGTTTTTTTTCAAACTCATTAGTATAGCGGCCTGATGTAAGCCAAAACTCAAGAGAGCTGTCTATAAGATTCACCAGCTCGTTTTCGTCGAACACACGAGAAGCATACGAGATGCGGTCCCCGTCCTTGTATTCAGGCTTTTGCAAGTACCTTTTATAATACTCAGTAACGCTCTCGAATATCTTCGAGGTAGCTTCGTCTTTAGTCATTGATTCAAACATCATCTACTCCTTCAAAAAGAAAAATACTCGTGGATATGCTTTTCAAGGCAGGCATTACGCTCTTCATCCGACCCGAGACGTGCAAACTCTACAACCTTTTCCACCGCCACATTAATGTCCCAATGCGGGTTCCAATGCAGAACGGATTTTGCCTTTGAGCAATCAAGCTTTAGAAAACCAGCCTCATGGGGGCCTCCAATCTTCTGAGCAATCCAAGAAGTACCCTTCCAATACTCGCAAAAAACGGAAACGAGCGCCCCTGTGGTAACACAACTAACATCATCTGGGCCAAAATTGTAGGACCCTTCCAAAGAGGAATCTTGATACTGTTTTTCGGCGAGCAACAAGTAACCTGAAAGACAATCAAGCACATGCTGATAGGGACGAGTTGAATGGGGATTTCTGACAACTATTTGCTTTCCAGCGCGAGAGGCGCGAACACAATCGGGAATAATACGATCCTCGGAATAATCACCGCCTCCAATAACATTACCCGAGCGGGCGGTAGAGACCGAAGGAGAATCGGGTTGAGAAAAAAAAGAATTTCGATAACTTGAGGTTACTAATTCACTACAAGACTTACTATTTGAATATGGATCATATCCATCCAAATTATCGTTTTCCCGATATCCCCAATGCCATTCCCTGATCTCATATACTTTATCTGTCGTAACATTCACGAACGAGCGCACAGACGGAGTATGCCTAATCGCCTCGAGAATGTGTACTGTCCCCATTACATTCGTCTCGTAAGTTCCTACAGGTTCTCGATACGAAAGGCGAACTAATGGTTGGGCGGCAAGATGAAACACAATCTCGGGTTCTGACTCACGAACCGCTTTTGAAAGGGAGGCAAGATCACGAATATCACCAATGATGGACGTCATCCTGCAGCCTGTATTCGTTTGTTCAAACAGAGAAGGATTAGTTGCAGACTTTAGGGAATACCCGGTAACCAGAGCCCCGGCTTGAAGTAATACATTGGAGAGCCATGTTCCCTTGAAACCGGTGTGACCAGTAACAAAGACTTTCTTTCCTGTATAAAATGAAAGGTCCATGATTACCACACCTTCCAGGGAGCGTTTCCGTTATCCCACATCTCGGAAAGTTCAAGCTTGTCTCGAAGTGTATCCATGGGCTTCCAGAATCCGCTGAACTTATACGCACCTAACTGTCCATCACGGGAAAGAGATTCCATAGGTCCCCGCTCCCATATACAGGAGTCATCCTCGGTAATATACGAAAAAACATCGGGCTCACAAACAAAGAACCCGCCATTAATCCAGGAGCCATCACCCTTGGGTTTCTCCATAAATGAGGTTACTTCGCTTGATTGCGATAACTGCAAGGCTCCAAACTTTCCGGAGGGTTGAACTGCCGTAAGGGTTGCTAGCTTACCTGACACTTTATGATAGTCGACCAAAGATTGGATATTAACATTGGAAACACCATCGCCATAAGTAAGCATGAAGCTTTCATCACCAATATAGGGCTGAACACGCTTGATACGGCCTCCCGTCATACTGTTAAGCCCGGTGTCCACGACTGTTACCTTCCAGTGTTCCGCGTGAGAATGATGAAAGGTTACTTCATTGGTGGACATATCAATGGTCATATCCGAGGAATGCATATAATAATGATAAAAAAAGTCTTTAATTGAATATGCTTTGTAACCTGCGCAGATAACAAACTCATTGAAACCATAATGAGAGTAGAGCTTCATAATATGCCAAAGTATAGGTTTACCACCAACCTCAATCATTGGTTTTGGCTTAATATCGGTTTCTTCTGATATTCTCGTTCCTAAACCACCGGCTAGAATAACAACCTTCATTACATTATCCTCTAATTATTGTTTACATCTGCACAAATTAGTGAACCAGTTCATCGAAATGCATCAACTCACTATTTAGATCATATTGATAATTTCCAACGACGAGCCCAATATCATCATCAAAATCAGCATTTTCTTGAAAAGATGCAATATCAAAATTCAAGTGACATTGATTATTAACGACTTATCGTAGTTTCGTCGATAACGAAGCGTGGCAAACGAAACTCCACTTTTGCCAAAAATGGACATCATTGAATGATTGGGTGTGGTTACGGACGCAGTTTACAATATGGGCTACGCTCTGACTAGGCAGCGTGGACAAATCAAAATATTGAATTATGTTGTTGATGTGCAACAGGATAATACTATATTCGTGGCATGTCAGATGGTTATCAAGAGATGCCGGAACAACTGCGGGAGTTCCTAAAAAAATTAAGACTGAGTTCCGTACTCACACCGGTACTCGATCTGGACGTTATCCTGAGAATCTCGATGAGAAGCTGAATGGGATTTGGTGGATTCTTAAGACCGGAAGCATGTGGAGAGCCCCCTATGTCAGGAAAGTTGTCGCCTGAACTGAAAAAGACTTAAAGATTGGAACCGAGGGCAGGACAAGGCCGCGACCGGGAGGGCTTCCCGGGAAGCCCTCCCGGTCATGAAGATCCCGATTGAGTCACAACCAACAACACCATGGGGGTGGAAGAAAGCCACAAAACGAAAGCCGGTCGTTGATCTGACACTCAACCTGCTCATCCAATAGATTGTAGAGACACCGCAGTATCAGAATCTTGAACATGAATACTACGGCCAGTGCCTTGCGTCCAACTTTAGATTGACGTGACTGTTTGTCCAGGCCCCGGTGTCGGTACGACACATCGAAAAAAGAAAACTGGCCCCACTTCACACATCCTAATTACACACACTTATTCCGTTATGAAACAAAAACTCCTTCAATCAATAAGCCCACAAAATCGCCAACACAAATACCTAGACGAGTAAAAACAGTATTCAATCCAACCGAAAACTCAATTTACATCATTGTTCATAGAAAAAAGCATATCGTCCTTGATCAGACTGGAATGCTTTTTCCGGTGGAAGAAAATGTAGTTTGTCTCTTTCGTATAGTCATCAACTACAGGACACTTTGTCAACCCGCATTCTCCAATTGCGAAACAATCATATCCCAAATCCGAAAAAAACATAATGATATCGTTTGGATGATAATTAAATTTATGACACCATTTTCGCAACATTTCCGAAAACACGACCGGCAAATTGTTTTTAATGGTTTCATATCCGCCCTTGAATACGAACAATTCACCGCCCTCAACATCACATTTGATGAAGTCTACTGGAATGCTGTTAAGAGACACCGCATGGTCCATCGTATCAAGATCACAGCTGACGGTCTTGGAAACCACAGAATCGAGAAGACGCTCCCGCGATGCGGCAACAGAGTGACTTGGATATGTGTGGAAAGTGAATTTACCCGGCTCATCTGAAAGGCCCAACGGGAATGCAACGATATCTGAGAGACCGTTAATTTTGATGTTACGAGTCAGCAGTTCGAAAGTTTGAGGTACGGGCTCAAAAGAATAAACTTTGACTTTTGGAAACAGCTTAGCAATCGCAAGACTATAGAAACCGGCGTTTGCTCCCACGTCGACAAATCCCCTGATTTCGGAACCCATTGACTGGACAATGCTTCGTATCAATCTAATCTCTGACGCTTCATAGTTTCCGAAATTCACCGACTCGATCGCGGCTGTTCTCCATTCCCCTTCAGGAGCGATCAGCTGAATTTCCGGATCTTTCAAACCAACAATCACAGCATCAGACAAAATCTGTATAGAACTAATATTTGTATTAGATATTATATTGCAATAGTCATGTAATAATTCGTGATACTTGTATATAGAAAAGATGTAGGTTTGCTTGTCGATTTCCCCATCGACAAATTGACGACGAATGATGCTGGGTTTCATTGTTAAAGAATAGATCTATAGGTTTTGTGTACGGCGGCCTGTAGGGAAGTCAAACAGCTCCATCCGGTTGATTCCAGTTTTGAAGTATCGGGAAATACGGAGGCAGATTGACTTTCAGGAGTATCATGAAGGACATATTCGACGTCGACGCAAGCTTCTGTTGCAATGATTCGTGCAAAATCTGATATGGTGACAACTTCACTTGAGTTTCCAACGTTGTAGGCTTCGCCGGATTTCCCTTTACAAAAGATGTAAAAAAGGCCCATGACGGTGTCGGATAGATATGCAAATGATCGCTTGGCCAAACCATTACTCCGCAAAACAATGTTACATCCGTTTTTGGCTTGAAGCATGAAATCAGAAAATGCTCTTCCGTCGTGCAGATTAATACCAGGACCAAAAGTGTGAAACATTCTTGCGATCCTAACGTCAATATTGTGTTGTTTGTGCCATGCCATTGATAAAGTCTCTCCCATCCTTTTCGCCTCGGGATAGCATGCCCGTGGGCCCATTGGATCAAGAGATCCAATCTCACTTTCCCTCGCGAAGACGTCAGCCGCTCCGAGATATCCGTATATTTCAGACGAGCTAATGTATAAAAAGGTCGCATGTGGGGAACTCTGGCAAAGACGGAGTAGCCGTTCTGTTCCATGAACGTTTGCATGAACCGTGTCAATCGGGTGATTAACATACTGAAGGGGACTTGCTGGACTGGCGGCGTGAAGAATGTGGGTAATTTCACCTGAGTAATCCCAATTTCCTTCCACTGAATTTTCAATTACGTGAATCCATGGACTGTTGATATCTTGACTGATTATTTTGGAAAGCTTTGATGTCGATTTCGATAATAACACAAGTTTGAATTTAATGCCTGTCTCATTCCGAACATAAATCAAAAAACGGACCATGTAGGAGGGTATCATTCCGGACGCTCCTGCAATAAAAAAAGTCGCGCCCTCAAGCCAGTTCCAGTCGAAGCATCGAAGCATAGGCTGAAAGTCCGCCCTTATAATGTCAAAATTATCCATTTGAATCGAAACCGATTGAGTCGGACACTATATAAAGTGGCCGGTTTTTGGACTGAGTGTATATTCTAGCGACATATTCTCCGATTAGACCGAGAAACACCGTTTGCGTACCGATCCCGAATAGGATGAGTATAATCAGGGTTGATATCCCAGGTGGGGGAAGTGGAACAAAATCGGGTTTAAGAACGTAGACTGTTATGTAGAGGACAGCGAGGGCGACTGATAACATGGTCACAAATAGACCAAAAAGTGTAGCTAATCTAAGTGGTTTTGCCGAATAACTAACGATGGCACTCAATGCATATTTCGCACAATACCATAATCCAGCGTTTGATTGGCCGCGAGCCCTCGGAATCCGATCATATGGGATGTGGGTACGCTTGAATCCGACCCAGTTGACCATTCCTCTGAGGTACCGATCCTGCTCCCTCATTGTTCTTAGCGCGAGAACAACTTTTCTATCTAAAAGGCGGAAATCCGTTGCCCCTTCAGGAATCTTGGATTCGCTCAATAGATAGATCAACTTGTAGGACAATTTTGCTCCAAGAGTCTTGATGAGACTGCTGTCATTGCGGATACGAACGATACCGTTAACAATTTCGGCACCGTCTTCCCATGCGTGAACCATTTCTGGAATGAGCTCTGGAGGGTCTTGGAGATCTGACAAAAGTGTGATTACCGCATCTCCGTTTGCGTGATCAATACCGGCGCTGATGGAAGCGTCGAATCCGTAATTCCTCGAATATCGAATGTACTTCCATCTTTTGTCTTTTATGCATAGCTCCCGCGATATCGATTCAGTATTGTCGGTGCTGCAATTATCGAGTATGATTGCTTCCAGATGGTAGGCAGTCAAATGGTTGTCAAATACATCGGTTACACAGTCATAGACTCTCTCCAAATTTGCCTCTTCGTTGTAGGCAGGTATTACTATCGAAATGGTCTTCATCATGACTATATAGTTGGGAAAAATGACCTGATCACAGATGTCGCACAGTGTCAAGGTAGTTGTCGTTAAGATTCATGCTGATTACATTGAAAATACGTTCTGTCCAGGGCGACCGAAAGTTCTGATTTGTAGGTATTTATGGAAAGCGGACGCAAAAAGATAAAGAAAATAATAAAATAATCTGTACTTTTTGCGAATGATTTGAGATAGGATTGGGATGAAAAATCCCATAGAGATGTATTTTAAAGATATTGAAGATCCCCGCAAGGGCTGGAACGTGCAGTATCCGCTTGAGGAGGTGATGTTGGTTGCGATGGTAAGCTTTCTTGTTGGAGGGGAAGGCTTTGAAGACATGAAGGAGATGGGCGAGGTATGGGTGGAGGAGTTCCGCAAATACTACCCGTTTGAGCGAGGCACGCCCAGTGCGGACACATTCCGCAACGTTTTCATGGGGCTGGATCCGAGGAAGTTTGGAGCGTGCTTTGCGGAGTGGATGAAGTATGTGCAT
>JAQVLM010000001.1:0-25415 GCA_028704125.1 Opitutales bacterium | reverse complement strand
GCCAACGTGGAAGGATTGATCGCCATAGATGGCAAGAGCAGCCGAGGGAGTGCAGGCAAGGGAGTAAGCCCGATCAGCACGGTAAGTGCCTACTGCCATGAGAGAGGTGTGGTGATGGCCTGCATCGACACCGATGACAAGAGCAACGAGATCACTGTATTGCCGCAGTTATTGAACATGCTGAGCCTGGAGAAGGCTGTTGTGAGCATTGATGCGATGGGATGCCAAAAGGCCGTGGTTGAGAGCGTGATCAGCAAGAAGGGCCAGTATGTGATCTCGCTCAAAGGCAATCAGGAAAAGCTCCACGACGAGGTGCAGGGCTTCTTTGAGGCTGTCCTTGAGAACCATCCCGACTTCAAAGCAGTGGGTGAAGAGTTTGAGATGGATATCCATGACTACTCGGAAAAGAGCAAAGGCAGGGAATGCCGCCGCCGTATCGCCGTAACCTCCGACTTGTGTCCCGGGGTTGCCCCGTTTCGCAAGCAATGGAAGGGCTTGGAAAGCATCGCAATGGTAGAGAGCTGGTGCACCCGAAACGGCAAAGACACCTATGAGCGCCGCTTTTACATTACCTCCCTCAAGCCCAATGCAGAAAAACTGGCCGATATCATCCGGGGACATTGGAGCATCGAAAACAACCTCCACTGGATGCTCGATCTCTACTTCGATGACGACTCCTGCACGGTTAGAGATCGCAACGCTTCAAGAAACATCGCCATACTCAAACGCCTGACCTACAACATATTAAAGGAACACAGAAAGACTTCTCTAAAGAAGCGCAGCTTACGTAGAATGCGCTTTGTCGCCAGCCTCAGTCCCAAGTTCCTCCATGAGATGATCCATACCGCTTCAAACGTTTTTCGTTAATACTGTTTTTTTACATTCGGTAGCCCTGGGTCATCCAGGTTGATCGAGGCACGCTTACTGAAAACCAACAACAAAATCCCGGATCTCCAACAATCCTGATTCCGCATCAGACT
Organism: Opitutales bacterium; assembly: GCA_028704125.1. Lineage (GTDB taxonomy): Bacteria > Verrucomicrobiota > Verrucomicrobiia > Opitutales > JAFGAQ01 > JAFGAQ01. Next base: position 24,435 of record JAQVLM010000001.1, on the reverse strand, counting down.
CAATCGATACCCGGAGACCAAACCTGACATAGGCTACTCTATCAACCAAATCGAACTCACCCCTCAGGTCGCCGCTTTTGTTTGGACGTATCCACCCCCCCCCTTCCGGAAGAGATCGACCATCCTCGTCATAAACCCCTACAACCAAAGCCGCAGAAGAACAACACTCCCCACGCAAACGAAGAAGAACTCTTACCTTACCATGGTTACCATCAACTACAATCGCATTATCTTGAGAAGCAGTATTCAACCATCCGACATTGTACACGAAATAGTAACTTCCGGCAGTTCCCGAATCCCAGGAAATCCGATGGTTCATATACGCATCATTTTCTACCCTGAATTTCCCTGACGGTACCGTCCACCTCCCATGCATTTTGATAACACCACCCGCATTTGGAGTAATGACGCAGTCCGAAAACAAGCATGCCAAAATCAACATGCTCATAACGAATCCCAAAAAAGGACCGAACACACACAAATACCGCCCACGACAACCGCTCATGACCTCCACTCCTTGAACCATTTCATAGTAATCAAAGCCAAAGACCCCAATTGGAAACACCCGTATCCAGCAGCCAGACATATATACGGAGCAAACACAGATTTATAGCGTGACTGGGACTCAACAATCAATCCCAGTAGTGCGAATCCAAGCAAAACGAGAATCACAAACACCAATCGCACATTCGAGTCACTCAATCTAAATAACACCGAAACACATCCAATTACGCCCAACAACAACAACATGGTATAAAAACAACTCGAAAACACACCAAAAACACCTTCAATCCGATGCCAACCACTCCCAACCCGAGCCCGTCGATCGAGATCAATCTGACTTCCATACTTTTCTGGATAAGTCTTTTCGTAGGAAGTCGCCCACCAGAGCCCGCCCAAATCATAACCCCAATTTCTGATCGCTTTCGACCATATTATGGACGCCAATTCATCGGTGTGCTCCATAATAAGTCTCCCAAGCCGATCCAACATTAGCGCCTCGGCCCCTTCGTCGCCATGCAATTGAATAAGATCATCAATCTCCTTATACACCTTTGCACTATACGCGCCTTTAGATTCTGGATTCAGACCAAAATAAATGCGCACCGCCGGTCCGTAAACAGACGCCCCCCCGAATTGCCCAATTTTGGACTCGATCAACCGGGTGATCCCGTACCAGGTTCCAACAACAACAATAACAAAAACCGCAAACTTCAACCCGATTTCCAACAAAGACCACAAGACAGCATCATGTTTCTTGCCAGCGCATCCTCTAGCGAGAACAACCAGCTCATACATAACCAACGCGATCATCAGCACCGGAAAAAACGGTCGGTACCCGTTAAACATACCCGCGCACAACCCGGCTAAAGCGGAATACCCGCCCACAACAACACACTTCCTCCATCCATCATATTTCGGAACAGAGGCCAACATCCAGAAAAGAGTAAATAACACGAGAAAAAGCATGGCTAGATGCTCACCTGTCATTACTCCGGAGTATACAGCCAACTGTGGCCAAAACATATAAAGCAAAAGTGAGCTCAGTGCAAACACTGACGACCGGACCATTACCATGGAGAGTATCACAATGCCTACCCCCGTCACGGCATTCACCACCAGATTTAACATCCATATTACCGGAACCCCATCCCCAAACAGTATCATCACTTTTTGGATAGTAATCGCATAAAACGCATTATAAGGAGCAATTGAATAATACTTAAACCTGCTCACGAAATCGTCATATTTCGCCGCATGAAATGAACCTAGAAAATCACTTACAGGTTGAGGGTCCAGGATCAGCATAAAAAACATCCTCCAAAGCGTTCCGCATACGATAACAAATGATGCCGCCAATACCAAGCGACTCGTGGACATACTATCGCTATTCGTCGCAATCAATACTAAACCAACAGTCAAGACCGATAAACATATAAAAACACCATAATTGACATTCTCAAAGTGAAAAACATTGAACACTAATGAAAATCCAAAAGGGAATATGGCGCATAAAATAACAATAAACCTCGATGAAACAAATGCGGCTCGACCCGCAAGAAATGAAACTTTCATAAAACAAAATTCGTAATTTATAGGGATGTCCCAATTCTTGTCAAAAACCCTGAGGGGTTTCCAGTTGGCTGGATAGAGTGTTGTTTTTTGGAGTGGTGAAGTCAATGTTTTGGTGATGGAGCGAGGCCATCCTTCATAGAAATCATGCGGCTTGTTTCCGGGAGCTCTCGTCCCCGGACATCTTCCGATCGAGTGCCGCGATCAGGGCGGGAATCTCCCAGTATGCGCTGATTTTGCAAATGCCCTCGGATGCGACAATCAAGCCCCAGGCAAGCCAACGATCGGCTTGCTCGGTTTCCTTTCTCCATCGGCAGACCCTCCCGATATGGCTGCGCAGGTTCTTGAAGAGGTTCTCGATGCAGTTGGTCGATAGCAGCGAGCGACTCAGGGTGTTGGGCACATCCAACTCAAGCAATGTCAGCAGATTCCCGTGCGCCTCTTCGAGACTCTCACGGGCTTGCTGGTTCTTGTCCTTGAGGAACATCTCAATATCGGAAAGGGCTTCTCGTGCAGCCTCGGCCACTTAGGACTGGCGAAGCCTCTTGAAGAGCCGGTTGATCTCAGACCAATGCCTGGTCGATAGATACCCCTTCAGATTGCGTTCTTTATGAACGAGGCAGCGTTGAATCAATGTCTTTGGAAAAACCTCCAGCAAGGCCTTTTCCAAGGCACTCGAGCCGTCGAGAACGGCAAGCAAATAGCGCTTGTCCGGGGGAGTCAGGCCCCGAAGGGAGAGGTTGCCGAGCAGGTCGATACCGGAAGGATCGCTTTGCTGCACTTACTCTACCAGCTCGGCCGCCTTCCGCTGCCAGAGCCGCGAAATAGAACTGCGGCTCTCTCCGACGAAATCGTCGGGACGCAGGCGCTTGCAACCGCGGGTGCTCACTCCGCATAGTACCGCCCGCATCATCGCAGCCTCCCACTCATCCGGAGACTCCGCCATCTTCCAGCTCTTTAGCGGCACCCCTCCTCGGGTCCCTCCGTCCGCCTTCTCACGCCTCACACGAGGCCATTCCATCGCCTCGCGCCCGACATCAGTCATCACATACGAGGGAGCCGTTCCGGCTCGGCGGCAATTGCTGCCTTCGGGGTGGTAGCGTTTCCCGCATAAATCGCGAATCTCCTGCTCGAATATCTCTTTGAGAGCCTCGCGGACGCCGCCGCGTAAATGTTCCCGGAGGGCTTCGGGCGAATCGACAATTAATCCTTGTCCCGCTTCCAGGTCGTTCCTGTCTTCTTTCATGGGTGGTTTCTTTTCTTCATCGGTTTTAGCACCCGCCAGCCTTGCGAATCGGCAGAGAGGAAACCACCTCAAAATTTTGACATTCTATCGGACACTGTCAAGTTAGGAATCGATTACAATTCCAAACACAAGCAACCTATCACCTATCAAACAATAAACCAATCGTGTCCTGACACAGGCTTATCAACTAAGAGATGCTGAAGGGCCCAGCGGAAGGATCGCCTCCAGTAGTGATCAATCGAGAGTGTGATTAGATCTTTTGACATCTCAAATCATCTGCAGATTAAAGGCCCCCTATATCAGGAAGGTTGTCGTCTGAGTAGAAAAAAGCAAAATATTAAACCGGGGATAGGTGAATCTTTCACATTTCGTCAGGATCTGCATTCACAGGAGCTTGCCCGGCAATCAGCGCGTCCACGTCTACCACCGGCGCGGGACTCGGATCCACTGGCATATCCGGTGGATTCAAAGGCTCCGTATTTGCAGCGATATAGTCCATGATCGACACACCTTCCGGAACATCCGCAAACATTAGGACCTTTGGCTTTTCTCCACGATTTCCGGAATCCAACTGCAAACGTTCAAGAGGATAGATGAACCAATAGTCATTCCGCTCCAACACAAGGACGTCCTTACCCGATGGATCAAGTCCAACAACCTTATAACCACGGTAGTCATCGCCCTTGGAAACCCAGGTCTCCTGTGAAGACTCCCAATCGAAAACCTTGAAACGGAGATCGCCCCCCTCCGTTTTCATTCCCGCAAAGGCCAGACGAAGCCCCTCTTCATCAGACGCACTGGAATCCTCAATCTTCGACACGGGATCCACGACCGGCATGGTTCCAACTTCAGACGGAGGAGATACCTTCATTTCCGGAGAAGGCATAATTTCGGGTTCCGGAGGCACAGGAGCTTCCTGCTTTCCGCAGGACATCAAGGCCATCGAAAGCATCCCAACACAAAGAAAACAGATGCCACTGCGCCGCCCGATAGAATCACGATTCAAGAATTCGCCCCAATTTCGCATAATCAATTGCTAAGGAAACAGCCTTAACAAGTCAAGACAGGGTCCACGGTAACTGGGCTTAACGCTGACATTGCATAATGCCCCCCTTCTCGGGCCCTGAATGGACACGGATACCAAGCCCATGCGGGTACATATTCCGGAGTCCGTGCACCGTTTTGATAGGACAGGATTCCGGAAAACAATAAAGGTGTGCCTCCTGGTCCAAACCGGGAGGCACACCTCTAAGGTTAAATATACTGCTCTAGAACCGTGTGCTTACATGCCGGCGACGGAGTAGCTCCCCGCGTTATTGAGGACAACCACATTGCGTGTAGCAGCATTTTGGGCGTTGAGCTCCCATCCGACAACCCGCTTGGTGCTAGTATTCATGAAGACCACATCCATGAGGCCATCTCCATTATAGTCGCCAGCACAACTCATTCTCCAGGCCTGAGGAACGGAAGCCATGTAGCGATGAGACAATTTCACGCCCGCACCGTTCATATACCAGACCACGGTTTCGGTGTTGCCTGCGTAGGCGCGCTGCCAGATCAGGTCGGCCTTCCCATCCTGATTCATATCGGCCACCACCCTCACGCGATAGCCGGTTATTTCTCTTGCCAGAGTTGCACTGCTTAAGGTTTTGCCGGATCCATTCATGTGCCATACCGCGAGTCTACCGGTGGCATCTTCCTGCCACAGAAGGTCTTGGTTGCCATCGCTGTTCATGTCGCCAACACCCGCGAAGGCGTAGGTCGATGCGGCGGTCTGGCTCACCACATACGATGAATTGCGGGTGCGGTTGGCATTCATAAGCCAGATGGTCACCACGTTGTTACCCAACTCCTGACGGCACCAAACGTAATCGTTCACACGGTCATTGTTCATGTCCGCAATCGCGACAAGCTTGCCAGGTGCGTTATCGGCCGCAGCCACAACTACATAGCTTTCGCGAGCCCATGCCCCATCCATGCGCCAGCTCATCGTACGGCCATTGGTGTCATCCTGCCAGAGGATATCCGCCTTTCCATCGCCATTTTCATCCTGATGCACGGCTGACGGTAGACTCAAGTCCCACTGCCAGTTCGCAACTAGTCGATCAGGATCGACTACATCCAGAAGTTTGACAGCGGAATAAGTCCCGCTGGTGTTCATATACCAAACCACAACCCTGCCTGTGCTCACCTGCTGCCATACGATATCATTGACGTTGTCGGAGTTGTAGTCAGCCAAGCCTACGCAACGGTAGCCGCCTGTCGTGGAACCGATGGATTTGACTGACAAACGGGATCCGGATGCGTCCAAATACCATGCGGCCAATTGGGTAGTGTTTTCCGTTACCTTTTGCCAGAGCAGATCCATATTTCCATCTGCGTTCATATCGCCCACTGCCGCGACGCGGTAGTCCGCCATGGAACTGACAAGCGTCATCGCGCTCTGGTAGCTCCCACTCGCATTTATCAACCAGATAGCCACCCGGCCTGTTGAGACGTTTTGCCATACCAAATCAACGTAACCATCGAGGTTCTGGTCATATACCCCAACCAGGCGCCAATCGGCTCCACCCGGGTTATAGTTGCGAGTGGCAGTAATGCTACCACCTGCATTCCTCAGACGAACTTGGTAGGTATTGCTACCGTCGAGATTGCGTACGATATAGTCATTGATACCGTCACCGTTCATGTCCGCTATGCCCAGCAACTGCAAACCGGATGCGCCAAGATCCAAAGCCACCCCAGCACCGGCTGCACCACCGTTCCCGTTATAGGGTCGACCATGAACGCCCAAGCTGGTCGCTGACTGATACAACAAATCCGCATTTCCGTCTCCATTGAAATCCTGATGCACGGCTGACGGTAGACTCAAGTCCCACTGCCAGTTCGCGACCACTTGATCGGGATTCTCTCCGGACAACGCTTTGGTTCCGGTGCGTGTTCCGCTCATGTTCATATACCAAACCACAACCCTGCCCGTGCTCACCTGCTGCCATACGATATCATTGACGTTGTCGGAGTTGTAGTCAGCCAAGCCTACGCAACGGTAGCCGCCTGTCGTGGAACCGATGGATTTGACTGACAAACAGGATCCGGATGCGTCCAAATACCATGCGGCCAATTGGGTAGTGTTTTCCGTTACCTTTTGCCAGAGCAGATCCATATTTCCATCTGCGTTCATATCGCCCACTGCCGCGACGCGGTAGTCCGCCATGGAACTGACAAGCGTCATCGCGCTCTGGTAGCTCCCACTCGCATTTATCAACCAGATAGCCACCCGGCCTGTTGAGACGTTTTGCCATACCAAATCAACGTAACCATCGAGGTTCTGGTCGTAGGCTCCCACGACCCGCCAATCGGCTCCACCCGGGTTATAGTTGCGAGTGGCAGTAATGCTACCACCTGCATTCCTCAGACGCACTTGGTAGGTATTGCTACCGTCGAGATTGCGCACGATATAGTCATTGATATCGTCGCCGTTCATGTCGACAATCCCCAGAAGCTGCGCGGATGCACCAAGATCCATGGCCACGCTGCCACCGGCTGCACCACCGTTCCCGTTATAGGGTCGACCATGAACGCCCAAGCTGGTCGCTGACTGATACAACAAATCCGCATTTCCGTCTCCATTGAAATCTGAATTACCATTCAGATCCGTAGCCGGGAGCACCGTAATGGTGATGGTCTCACTGTCGGTGTCGATGCCATCGGTTACCCAGAAGGTGATCTGATGCTGACCAACCTGCGCAGCCGTCGGGGTCCATGTGAACGTGCGGAAAGTAGGGGAATCTCGGTCCGAGTCGAAGACTGCTCCAGCCGGAAGTCCTTCACCGTTGGGAGGAATCGTCTGCGCACTGGCGACGAGCCCGGCGCCTAATACCGCCAAACTGGTGGCAAACGTGGAAACAACTCGAACGTATCGATATGGATTCATGATGATAATGATTTCAGGGTAGTGATTATAACTTAATAATATCGAGGAGAAGAACGACCCAAGCACACAATAAAACAGAAGCACAGAAGTCGCCTTTTGTAAAATGAAACCCTATGCAAGCTGGTGTTTTCGCATTTGGCAAACAAAAAGACCGGGATTTAACGTTGTTTTTACAAATTTTCAGCGGTAATCAGACGGCAGGTTTGCATGATTCCAACGAGACACCCACCAACGCAACAAAAGGAGCAAAATACACTTTGGTGACGGATCACACCCACCGTCGTCTCCTTTATTGGGTTGACTACAGGGATCCGCATCAGCAATTGTATCGGGTTCTTACACTATTCCGAGATGAAGCCATCGATACTACTGAACTCTTTTGCTGGAACTATTCTTTTGCTGCACTTCGTCGGCTTGGAATTGTCTGCCCAAGCCAATCAGCTTGAGCTACCCAGTGTATTTTCGGATCACATGGTATTGCAGCGGGACACTCCGGTCAACGTTTGGGGGAAAGCCCAACCTGGTGCCGAAATCCTGGTTTCCTTTTCAGGCCAACGCGTCGAAGGCACAGCGGGCGCTGAGGGCACCTGGAATGTTCAACTCCAGCGGATGGAAGCGTCCTCAAATGCCCAGACTATGGAAGTGCGGTCCGGGTCGGACACCATCCGATTTCGAGATGTGCTTGTGGGCGACGTGTGGCTTTGTTCGGGTCAATCGAACATGGCATGTATGCTTAGGACTGTTGCAGATGGAGACATCGAGATGGCGGGTTCTGATATGACCAGACTAAGGTTATTCCAGGTTGGAAGGAGAACAGCTGAAAACCCGCGGTTTTCGAGCGGTGACAAATGGTCGCTCTGTGATAGCGCATCATCAGCCCAATTCAGCGCCATCGCCTATTTCTTTGGAAAGAAACTTCATCAAACGTTAAACATTCCGATTGGATTGATTGAAAGTAGCTGGTCAGGAACCCCGATCGTTGCATGGACCGGAGAAGGATCTCTATTAGCCCATGTCCACACAAAAGCACTCGTTCAAACATGGGATGCCAGTATCAAACGTAGGAACTACGATCCAAAGGTCGCTCTCAACAAGGACCGGCCCGGAATCCTGGCTTCCAGCATGCTCACACCAGTCTGCCCGTTCACGTTGAAGGGATTTATCTGGTATCAAGGAGAAGACGACATTGTTTGGGAACCTGACCTGTACGACCTAAGACTCGGAATCATGCTTGACGACTGGAAACAGAGATGGGGCCAATCCGAGCTGCCATTCGGAATGGTTCAACTCGCAAACTTCGGGGAAGTGGCGACAGAGCCTGTTGACAGCGACTGGGCACGCATAAGAGATTGCCAGCTTCGATTCAGCCTCAAAACACCCGGAGTTGGACTTATTGTGGCGATCGACCAAGGAGAGACAGACAATATTCATCCTGCAAGAAAACAAGTGTTAGGGAATCGACTCGCTCGATGGGCACTCACTGACGTATATAGAAAGATCAACCTTGCTGGTGGTCCGATCATCCGGGAATTCGAGGTGGGTGACGGTGCCATTGAAGTAGCCTTCGACAACGCGGGCCAAGGACTGATAGCGCTGCATGGAGATCCGCTCCGGGAGTTTTCCATAGCCGGGGATGACAGAATCTTCCACAGAGCGAACGCAGCAATTGTATCACCTGACCGGGTGAGAGTCAGCTCGGACGCTGTCGCCGAACCCGTTGCAGTTCGCTATGCATGGGCTGACAATCCAATTCATGCAAACCTTTGTAACGATCAGCGACTTCCAGCTTCTCCATTTCGAACCGACAGTTGGGAAAAGACCCCTCCCAAAGACAAAGACTGAAACTAAACTCCAAAACGAATCGTGAAGGAAACGCTTCAATAGACTCTTCAATAATCTGTCGATCGAAAGAGCATGAAAGACTGGCCGTTCTATCCATCTCCATATCCCTTCAGTGACTTTGCCTACGTGTATTCGACCCTGGAAGACGGGCACAGCTCACTGGCCTTGGTTGATCGCTTGAAACTCAATGGCGTCCGACTCGCCTCACACGGATGCTTTCTCTCCTCGGAGCCATTCGATCCTGCAAACAAAACGTTTTCGGGTTGGGCCTACCTTCCCTCCGGCGATCAATACAGTCTCGTCTATTCCGGCCAGGACGATAGCCGGAATGCAGTTGATCCCACTTGCACCGGAAGCTTCACCTGTGCGGATCTAAGCGCCGCCCACCCTCGCTTTTTCAGCGATTGTTTCGGGATGGGCGTCATCTACTACTACTGTCACAAAGGGATCACGATCGTATCCAACCGGCTCCATCTCCTTGTGATATTGGCCCACCATCTCGATCCCGAAGCGGAAATCGATCCGGACTGTTTTCTGGCCTTGACACTGGATCACCCCTACTTCGCACAGCAGGCATTCAACAACCGCTTCCCGCTGAAGCACCTGAAACGGCTACCCGTCAACCAACTGCTAACAGTAATCGACGGCTTCCCTCACATTGAGACTGTCGATCCCATGCTATGGGAACAGCCCGACCCAATCCAGGAATACAGTCGACTCGTCTCACTCGTAGCCCGGGACATCAACCAAAAAGCACTGGCGATCGTGGCAAGGTTTGGCATCGATCGTTTGGTGTTCGATTTGTCAGGAGGGAGGGATTCGAGACTATCCATTGCACCGCTGTTAGCCGCAGGAATGAAGCCACTGATTCACACCGCAAATCCGCCAAATCTCGACCTCGCAATTGCTTCTGTCATCGCTAATTGCTTCGGACTGCAGTTCGTCAAAGAAAGCCCGAAAGCACTTATCGGGACAGGTTCGTTTCCGTTGAACCTTTGGATCTCCTACAATATGGGGGAATACAACGTCAATGCCCTTTCCGGAAGAATCAATAGTTGTTTACACAAACCAAATCGCGTCACCGGGTCGGCCGGCGAGATCTATCGCGACTTCTGGCCCCATCATTTCGGGAACATCACACTGGATGATCCAATCGAACACCTTGTCCTGAACAAATGCGAACGTTTCAAAAAACTCAGTGAGGAAACCCGTTGTAAGGTCCTGAAATTTGCATGCGAAAGTGGTGCTCTCGATTCGGAGTCGCACCTGCAATTCATGCAGCGAGGCTATCTGGAATACCGCAACCGTTTCCATTTCGGCCTGCGACTCTTCAGTACCATGGTCGATGCCTCTTACATCACCCCGTTACTCTCCAAAACATACTGGGAAGCAAACAAGGCAATACGGCAAGCGGGGCTTGACCTCAAGCAATTCATCGGGGACGTGACCAATGCCATTTGCCCCGACCTTGCAACTATTCCCTATGAATCCGATCCCGAAGCCGCGGGGTTCTGCGACGCTCACAGGGAAATCATCGAAAGCAAACAGAATGAGCCGCAGTCATGGCCTTTCGACTGCTTCGAGAAACCTGCAGCAAAAGACATTCCTTTGCAGGATAAAAACGATGGGGTTGTATTCGATCGATTGATGGACACACGTGTCGCCAGAAGCCTGGCCGCAATCCGCCTCCTTTCTGACAAAAACACTGGCGAAGAGATCTGCGAAAGCATCTTCAATTACCTTCAAAACTGGAAGAATTTCTACCCGCAAAATAGAAAAAGCCGACAATGGGTGCGCATACTCCAGAGCAGGACCATTGCTTCCACAGCTTTTGTTCCAGAATCCCAACTCAACCCCAATGAGATGGCTTCACTGGAAGCACAATACCTATCGCCCATCAAGGGCGTGGGCGTTTCTCCAAAGGATGAGGAAGTCCAGCTGCATGCCCTCGTCCACGCCGACGTCATCAAAGCGGAATACGAATATGCATTCTACTTCTACGCAGAAAACGAAATCATTAGAAGATTCTGGTACTCTCCGGAAAACCAAATAACGATCAGTCGCTCAGAATGGGATCCCTGCACCAAGGTCATCGTGTTCGCACGACTCAAAGGCTTCCCCAAAAGAGTATTCAACCTCGTCATCCACAACCCGAAATTGCAGTAAAAAGAACACTGATTAGCATCATCGAATTCCTATCGACAGAACAACAACATCCTGCTTATCCCGACTATAGACAGAGAACCGCCACTTCCTGATCCGGGAATGCTCTGGAAAACACTTAGGCCTATTGGTCAGTCAACGCAGTCAAGATCGAGCAGAGAGTATACAACCGGGCGGTCCAATCCGTTGACTCCGGTTACAGGAAAAGAGCGCAGGATTTTTGCCGTATCCAGGCAGACCTCAAGGATGCAGGTTGGAGGCATGTCCGGGGCGTCCTGGATCCGATCCTGAAACTGACTGCATCCCACATACATCAATCCATCTTTGACCAATAGTCCCCGCATCCAAATCTGGTCCGTGTGGCCTCCACAAAAATGCGGACTCAGGTCGTAGACCCGCGGCTCCGATTGGCTCAGGGCACTCGCGCTATCCGCGCCAATGTAACGCAACACACGTTTCTCCGGGGTCTCCACCAAAAAGTAGTCGCCTCCGAAACAGGCTCCATCCTGCGGGCGGGATAGATGATCGAGAATCTTTTCTCCCGTCACGAGACTCACCACAGCGCCCCTTCTGGTACCATTGATATTGCCCAGCGTCGCCACCAGATCATTCCCAACCTTCTCAATATGATTGAGATGGCAAAGGTCCGCAGCACGGGGATCCTTCGAGGACAACAACTCCCGCACCCATGGACAAATCTCCCAAAGATACCGCCTCTCGATGAGCTCCCCATCCAGCGAAAGCGTGTCGATGCAATCGTTAAACGAATTGGCAAGGAGCAGACAATGCCTGGATTTGTCATAGAACAGGCAGTAGAGGTCTGCATTTGCCGCCTGACCCACGCTCCACTCAGGCCGATACCATTGATCCTCAAATACAAAGCTGACGTTTCCATCCTTCCGCCGAACCTCATAGCGTTTGATCGAGAAAGAATTGCAGACATACACACGGTCGTTCACCACGCAGGCGCCTCTGAAACCCTTTCGTTTGAAAGGCAACACTTCATCTGTGGCATGACCGGAAACAACCCCGGATGCGGTATCCAGTATCAAAAACCCCTGGGTATCGGTCACCCTTGAGGCAACGGGAAGCAGGATTTCGGGGTGTCTGTGACTCGTTCCTGATCCAGGCTTCAACAAATCAGGTTTCCGCTGGATTGCTTCATGGGCTTTGCCGATTCGCTGTGACTGAAAGCGGAGGCCTTCAGCCGTCACCGAATAGAACGCATCAACATAGTGAAAGGGACTTAGACCCCAACGGTGCTGATCCGAACCAAGCAGCACCGATTCCGGATACGTAATGAACTGATCCCCGGGAATGTCCTTCCTGACTTCGGAATAGAGAAGTTCAAGCACGGCGTTGGCAGCCAGTGGGTTGAACTTATCGAAGCGCTGGCCAGAGGCGGTTCTTTCGGCCCAAAACACCCGATTGATGACCACCTTTTCCAACCGGTTCTGAGCCCGCATCTCTTCCACAAACCTGGACCAACCGGTTTTCCACAGCTCCAGAAACTCCCCCGATCCGGATTTTACCACGTGACCCGAAACGGGAGGGGTCTTGGCGTCAAAACCGCCCGATACCAGCTCATTCGATACGGTAACCACCCCGCCCTCGTCCAAGACAAATAACGCAAAACGTTCGTCAATGAAATCGATCAACAGAAGATCGTAATCGCCATTGACAATCGATGCATTTGAGGTCTTCAAAAGGTCCGCCTTCACCAGACGTTTTTGAAACGGAGACTCGATCGAAGAATAGAGCTCATGCACGACGGGTTTGGGGTCAAACGCACTGGCAAAAGAGGACCGCGCAAAATATTCGGTGAACTGGAAGCCCTTCGCCGACTCGTAGTTGAAGGTATCCCGGGAGACGCAACTCCCGTAGATGAGCACGCGAACCGGATCTACGATTGTCCCCTCCATTAGGCCTCCACTCCGTTTTGTGCAACACCCCGGATGATCGCAAGCTCACGCCCGATGATCAACCCGGATTCCCGATCTTTCGCGACCCGCTCCGATGCGCGGGCGGACATCGCGGAAAACACTGCAGGATCCTGCAAAGAAACGATCCCGGCAGCCAGTCCCGCCGCATCATCCGGATCAGCGAGTATTCCATTATCCTCATCCACAAACTCGGGAATAGCGGCCACCCGGTTGGTGACAGGAACCAGACCCGAGGCCATCGCCTCATCACGGGATACGCCCTGAGCATCCATCCGTGTGGGACAGAGAAAAATGCCATACTCCTTGTGAAGCGCTGCGATTTCAGGCTGAGAGAGAAAGCGGCGCTCAATCTTGACGTTCGGGTAGTCCCGGATCGGATCCAGGGTTTCGTCAAAAAGTATGCCATCGCCGATGATACGAAACTCGAGTTCCTTGAAAAAAGGCTGTTTCGAAAGCAGTCGAATCGCCTCCACACTCAGATCGTTCGCATACTTTCGTGAGGCAAAAGGACGGATCGACAGGATGCGTTTGCGCTGCTCAGGATCTTTCTTCTCATAGCAGAAAATCCGGCTGTCGATCGGATTGGGTATCACCGAATAGACCGCTTCAGGTAAAGGCAATCCCACGTCCTCAATAACCTCATCAGCAAAATACCGTGAGACGAAAACAAAACGTAGCTGAGGGGGTAATGCTCGGAAAACACCCCTCCAAAAGGCCATTCTGGCTTCGCTTTCCTGAATCGCTTTCTGACGCTCCTCTTCGGTTGAATAGTTGTACTCACGTCGATGGAAAGGCTGCACCTCTGATCCATGAACCCATACTGTGACCCTGATGTGATCCACATGCTTCTGAAGCACATTCCACATCCCGGGGCTGAGAAAATGAACCATCACGTGTTCGTATTGCCCTGAGGCCAGCATCAAATCCAACACACCCGAATCTCCAGAAACCACATCCACGCCCTCAAACTCCCGGAATCCCGGAATCGAGTCGGGGCCAAACCGGAACACATCCACGGCAGTCCCCATGGCACGATAGGATCGTACCCGGCTGTGAACGAAGCCGTTGCGGTAAAGGTTATCATACGAAGGGTATTGGTTGGTTACAATCAGGTGCCGCTGCATCGGAACCACTGCCGCTGGCATCCGGGACACTTTTCCCCAGTAGATACCCTTGATACCCGCATTGCCGGAGGCATAAATGCGAATACCGAGACGAACCCGATCCGTGCCATCGGGAACATCCACCGACTCATTGCGGTTGGCACCTTTCACCACGGATCCAACACGCGCACCCGTCGAATCCATGAAGGCAAGGGCGAGCTGAATATTGAGCCCCGGGGTGGTCTCCAGATAGAGCTCTATGCGCCGCCCTCCGGCGATACTGGAAAGCGTCACATCTTTTGAAGCATAGACATATTCGTGCACCCCATCCTGCAGTCGGGACTCGAGCTCCCAGATTGCCCCCGTCAGCTTACCGGAAAAAGGTTTCGTTTCCGGGAGCCGGAATCGGGCGGCGAGATCGGCCCCCGACCAGAAGGGAATATCCTGTGTCGGCCTCTTTTCAGGACCAATACGGCACGCAAAGCTTTCCAGTTGCTCAAATCCTATGCCTGGGCGGATAAGGCTCAGTGCACCGGAGACCCGTTCAGCATCCTGCACAGAAAGCTTTGCGCCTTCGAAACAATAATTGAACCGATCGGTGGCCAGCAACCCCTTTCCCTGAACGATTGCATCCGGAAGCGATGCCAGCCACGCCATCGCGGACACGGATCCACAGTCTTCGAGCGGGAGCATGGCACTGCGGATCGGCAAGCGATCCACCCATTGGTATTCGCTTCCTTCATCCACAACAAGTTCACTGCCATTTTTCAATGAGAACCGACGGCCTTTTCCAATGACGCGGGCCTCCGAATAGGTGGTCGCGATAACGAGATCCTCCACATAATGCGACCCATAAAAATCTCCGGCGCAAATTCCACACACTCGCACGCCACGGGGAAGCAACTCCAACAGTGTCTTCGATCCGGCTTCCTTCAAATCAAGGAAATGAATATCCCCACGATCGGATTTCAAACGCCCGACTACCCCCACGGGACAAACCAACAATAACGATTTGGATTCATAGCTCTGACGATCGAATGCCGCTATTACGGCGCAAGCCTCCGCTTCCGTCTCCGCCTTCCCCACCAGAACAACTTGAGGCAAGGCAACCGAAACGGGCCCATCTGAGAGCATGGCAGAAACCGCAGACGACAGACGGTGCGCGTAGGTGTGCCCGGTCATTACTTTGCGCAAGGCGGCAAGCCGCAAAGGATCCGCGCCGTCAGGCCCATCATCAAGCGACTTCAAGCGTCGCAGTATCTCACCCGGCTCATCCGAGCACATGACCAAATCACCGAAGAGCAGGCGCACCCCACGTGAATAGTTGCTGACCGTCACCGTATTGCTCCCCAGCAACTCATACACCCGCCGGGCGAACATGCTCTGGGACTGTTTGATGGAATTCAGGTTAATCGCATAACGGTATCCCTTATAAGCCTTGTCAATCTGCTCAAAGGGTAAATGCCCCACAATGAAAGGTCCATACTCCGGAGGAAACTGGTAGTTCGGGTCCGTCTTCCCATAATTCCGGTCGTAGATCTCAAAAGGCCGCCACGATGACAAATCGCTCACCATCCGCGAAAGGTCGGCAGTCCTTTCGGGATAACGGACATAATACGCCCCGGCGAAACAAAATGCATCCTTGCGGGGATAGGTCTCGATCGGGTTGTGCTGCCGCGGTTGGCAGGCAAAGGGCAGCAAATGAACCCGATCATGCCCGAGAATCCCCTTGTATC
The DNA here is from genome assembly GCA_028704125.1 of Opitutales bacterium. Classification (GTDB taxonomy): domain Bacteria; phylum Verrucomicrobiota; class Verrucomicrobiia; order Opitutales; family JAFGAQ01; genus JAFGAQ01. The sequence goes on along the minus strand of JAQVLM010000001.1, from coordinate 8,395 downwards.
GATGGATACAGTCGATGTCGGTCGTAAAAACGTAATCGAAGAGGTGTGCGGTGTTGATAAAGGTTTCGAAGTGAACCGGGTCCTCCTTGTTCCAAAAGGCGGTAGGGACGGCTTTCGCCCTGCACCATGCTACAATACCTTGAAGCTCGGAGGCACAGTGCCCGACTTTGCTACCCCAAAGGTCATCTTTGCCCCGCCATGCGGACTCCACAAAGAGTAAATCAGGCTGACATGCCTCAAGTTCCCGGGCCCAGTTTTCGGGTGTCAGCTGGGTGAAGCTGGCCTCAGGCGCATAGGATGCAAACGAAAACTCGTCGAGAATACACGCGATCCGCAAGCCGGATATCCCATCCTTCAGTTTGGACGGATCAAGGTAAACCCGATCTGCAGGTGGCTTTGGTTTGGGAGCAGTCGGAAGAGAAACTTCCTTTTGCTCCGGCATGTCCACCGAAAGAATGTCTTCGGCCGGTGCTTTCTTATTTGCTGAACGGGACTTGACCGCACGCCGGGCATCCTTGAATAGCATCCACAGGCGTCGCATCGACGAGGGCCACTCCCTTGGAGAACGCATCGCCGTGGTAATGATCCGGCCCAATCGATAGGAAATGCTCGAGCGAAGAGACCGCAGCTCAGCCACCGCAGCATTCCGGCCTTTTTTCAAATCCACCACCGCAACACTGGCATCTCTATAGGACGATCGCGCCTTGAAAAGAGCCACCTGCTGTTCCTGCTGCTTGTCCTTGAGTTGACTAACTTGTGCCGTGACCTTCCGATACTTCAGATTGGATTCATTCAAAAGACTCTGAAACCTGTCCCGCTCGTCCTGCGCCAGAGCAAGCTCATCTTCGAGCTCCGCCAACTGCGTGCACAAAGCCTCCCGCTCCGACACAACCGAGGCACGCGCCGTCTCCAATTCCTCAATTCTGGTTCTTAGCTGCCCAGCCGTTGCTTCCGAACTCTGCCAGCACTGCTCAACCTCCGCCAACTGCGTGCACAAAGCCTCCCGCTCCGACACAACCGAGGCACGTGCCGTCTCCAATTCCCCCACCTTCTCCTTGAGCTGCGCAACCTGCTCCGTCGACTTGCGATACTTTTCATTCGCCTCTTTTAGCTGTTCCCGAATCAACTCGGACTGCGCCTTGTTTCCCTCAAGCTCACTCTTGAGGCGGTTTTCAATCTCAGCGCTCTTACGAACCGCCTCCTCAACTCTGGCTTTCAGGTTCACATTATCCGTACTGGATTCACGGTACAATGCATTGGCTTTTGTGAGCGCCTCATATTTCGACTTTTTGTCGTCCACCAACTGCCGCTCAATTCCCATAAACGCTGTCTCCAGTCGCTCAACGGTGGAAAGCAGCGGGGTATCCAATACAAGAGCATCGGAAACCTCGCCTTTGATGCATTGGAAACCAATCCATTTCCCCATGAACTCAATGACGCTCAAAGAAAAAAACCGCGACAGGATGCGATAGGGGCCGCTGAGATAAAACGTCGACTTATGGTCAATGAAATCGTTGATGCCGAAGGGCACGGTCACCACCAGACATCCGCCATCTTTTAGCAGCGAATGCGCTTTTTCCACAAACTTGGCCGGATCCACCAGGTGCTCAAGCACCTCGGTGAGGATAACGGTGTCAAACCGCCGATCACCATAATCCACGGTCATGAAGTCCGCGCACTCGAAGCGGACTTTCTCCCGGACATTCTCATGCTGGATTTCAAGAAAGGCATTGGCTTCTTCAACCGCCAAAGGATCCAAATCAACCCCAAGGACCCGCTTGCCTTCCCTCCCGAGAAGAACCGGGACGATCCCTTGGCTGCAACCAACATCAAGGATGTCGTTGCCCAACACCTGCCGGCAAACCCAATGGATCCTGCGATGGGTCTCGCGCATGAAAGATTCGCCCATCTTCCCCTGATAGGCCTCCAGAATGCGGTCATGAATTTCCATGTTGATTGCTGATGATTAGATCCAAATCCCTCTCGTGTCCACGACTCTTTGCCCCCGTTGCAAGGCAGGGACATTGGTCCTGAATTCCTTGTGATCCACCAGCAACACCATGACATCGGCTGATGCGGTCGCTCCCGCATAGGGCAACAAGGGAATCGTTGTTCCTTTAACGCATAGACTCTCGCCTTCCAAATTCGGTTCAACAGCCACCACCTGTTCGGGATATCTCGTGATCAGGGCGCGAACGATTCCCACTGCGGGACTCTCCCGTATGTCATCTATGTCCGGTTTGAAGGATAACCCGAAACATACAATCCGGATGCTGGAAGCCTCCCGTCCCGGATGATCCTTGAGGATCTGCCCGATGGCGGATTCGACCTTGGCGATCACCCATTCAGGCTTCGAATCGTTGACCTCGCGCGCCGTCCGGATCAGGCGCGCTTGCTCCGGCGCACTGGAGACAAGGAACCATGGATCCACAGCAATGCAGTGCCCACCCACACCAGGGCCCGGCTGGAGGATGTTCACCCGCGGGTGCAGGTTCGCCAGCCGGATCAGCTCCCAAACCGATATCCCCATCCGGTCGCAGATGAGAGACAGTTCATTCGCGAAAGCGATGTTCACATCGCGGAAGGCATTTTCCGTGAGCTTGCACATCTCCGCCGTGCGGGCATTCGTCAGCACGCACGAACCGGTCACAAATACCTTGTAGAGAGCTTGTGCGGCTTCGGCACAGCGGGGGGTGATCCCACCGATGATCCGGTCATTTTCAACCAATTCGCGTACCACCTTGCCGGGCAATACACGCTCTGGACAATGGGCAACCATCACATCCGAATCCTCGCCTCTCTGATGAGGAAAACTCAAGTCGGAGCGAAATCCCGCCAGCCATGCGGCTAGCTGCTCGGTAGCCCCCACCGGCGAGGTGCTCTCCAGAATCACCAGATCCCCGGACTTCAACAGCGGAGCAATCGACTTCGCCGCTGATTCAATGTAGCTGAGGTCGGGCTGATGATCGTCCTTGAAGGGAGTCGGGACCGCTATCAGGTAAACATCCGATACTTCGGGCTTCAGGCTGGCCCGCAGATAGCCACTCGAAACAGCAGACTGCACCAACATGTCCAGATCCGGCTCAATGATGTGAATGCGCCCCTGATTCACGGTATCCACCACCCGCTGGGAAACGTCCACTCCCAGCACACGGATGCGGCGGGAAGCAAATGCGGTGGCGGTGGGCAGCCCGATGTAGCCCAGCCCTACCACACAAATCGTCTTGTTTATGTATCGCGAAGACATACTAAGTTTTGGATATTGCGCTCCTGTTTGCCAAAAGATCCTTTTGTACGGAGGCCTTTGAATACTGACAAGTAAAAGATTCCGGGCTCACTCGCACGTCGCGGGCAGGAAGAAACGCCCCGAAAGCCATCCACTCCCGGCCATTTTGTGGCGCGATGGGTTTCAGCGTGTGCGTGCAAGATGAAGCAAACTCATTCATGAGGTAATGGCGGCATTCTCACGCCGATAATGCCAATGGTGCGAACACCTCACATGCCCGCGACCTTGCCCTGAATCATTACCGACCACATCAAAGGGCAAAACGCGCTCGGCCAGAATCCGATATTTGTCACCGCCACAGAAAACACGGAGTAGGATCGAGTATTCATCGGTTTGCGGATTCAAAGGGAACCCGTCCAAGTCGGCTTCCATAACAATCCGCTCGCCCGCTTGCACTCCTGTAAAGCAACCAGGGAAACTCTGAAGTTGAATCAAGGTTCCAAGCGTCTTCGCCCGAATCCACAAAACGGCACCAAGAGACGCATAAGCCTCCTTGGTCTTCAACGCAATGCAAACCCGGATGCGCTCTCCAGAATGGACACATAGACTCTCGTCGCCGGATGAATCCTCCAGAGCAAAACGCTGAAAATCCACTGTAACCGGATCTTCATTCACTTGAGAGGCCTCCTTCTGAACCATCGCTTGAGATGAATCGGCAGACTTGCTAACATACCTTTCTATGGCAGCGTCAATGGGCCCGTCCAACACCATTGAACCCTTTTCCAATACAATCCCCCGATTGCACATACCTTGAAGCATCTCAGGAATGTGGGTTACTATCAGGATGGTTCGGCCTTCCTTTGCCAATTCACCGATCCGATCAATGCACTTCATCCTGAAAATCCGGTCTCCGGTTGCAAACACCTCGTCCAATATCATGATATCGGCGTCGAGATGGACCGCCACCGCAAAACCGAGCCTTGCCTTCATACCCGAACTGTAGCGCTTGACCGGTGTATCCATGAACTCGGGGATCTCCGCGAACGCCGCAATCGACTCCATGCGGGATGCAATCTCTGATGGCGTCATCCCAAGAATGGATCCGTTGAGGTACACGTTTTCGCGGCCGGTCAGCTCATCATTGAAACCAACACCAGCACCGAGAAGGGATGCAATCTTACCCCTGATCCGGATCACACCCCGGTCCGCCTCCGTGATACGGCAAAGGACCTGAAGCAAGGTTGATTTTCCCGCCCCATTGCGCCCTAACACCGCAACAACCTCTCCCTTGGCTATGGTAAACGACACACCGCGAACCGCCCAAAACCGCCGGTTTCGCTGCGTGGTTTGACGGGTGATTGCGCCCCGATCCAGAATCTGAGTATTCGGATCCTCACGCCCGAACACTCTGGCCAGAAAGGTGTCAAAATCACGCATTAGAGTCCTCCCCCGGATGGCTCCTGTCCGATAGGACTTCCATACGTCACAAATCTCAATCGCCGGAAGCGCAGGGTCCAGCACAGCGGGGATCATACGGGGAATGGGTGCCTCAGTCATACAATATCCATAAATTTGCGCTGCACCTTGTTGAAAACCACCAGCCCTCCGAAAAACAGGGTAATCGTAGTTCCCCAACCCAACACCAACAACTGCGGAGAAAGTGAGGCCACTCCAAAGAAGCCATACCTCCAGAACTCCATCGCACTCGCAAGCGGATTGAGCCCGGCCAACAACCGGTAGGACTCGGGAATCACAGAAAATGGATATATCACCGGACTAACATACATCAACCCTTGGGTCACCACCCCGGTGAATCCGGATAAATCACGGTATTTCAGGGTGAAGCATGCAAAGATAAACCCGGCTCCGGCTGCAATCATTGCCAACTGAACAAACGGCGCAAACACGCACAATACCCGCACTCCGGGCAGACTCACTCCCTGACTTAGAAAAAAATACACCATCAGTCCTGCTAGAAAAAAGACCTGAACGCCTAACGAAACCGCCGCCGTCAAAACAGAAGAAAGCGGCGGGATAATCCTTGGAAAATAGACTTTTCCCATGAGTCCCTTCCCACTCATGAAAACAGTGCTGACCGAGCCAAAAACCGCCGCAAAAAAGGCCCATGCGGTGTTGTTCGCAAAGTAGAACAAAAAAGACGGGATCCCGTCGGTCTGAATACCGCCCAGCTTATGGAACACCAACTGAAAGAGCAGCGTCATCACGAAGGGCCGGACCACCAGATGCAAGGGCCCGAGGATCGTCTGCTTGTAGGTCAGCGCCAAATCCCGCTTGGCCAGAAAATACAGCAGGTGCTTATAGCGCCAGACTTCACCCCATTCAAAAGAAAACCAGCTCCGGCCTGGCCGGATCTCCCGCACCTCGATCGCCGGCTCCGCCTGTTCGCCACATCCGCTCATGAACATCCCCCAAAATCCGACTGCGGCTCAACGCCCTCCAATCCCAAGCGGGCCGGAGTGAGGAAATCACCGGATACAAACTGCAAACACATGAACATGTAATAATCGAAACAACCATCCAAACGCTTCAAGGCCTTGAGTCCAGCCTTATTCCAACAATTGCCCGTTTCCGTCTGCACCCAATTGCACGCCAAACCAACCCATCTGCCATTCTTCCTTGATTTGGACAGGATTTACAGGATTCAAGAAGATGATTCTCACGCCAAGCCGCAGAGCCGCCAAGGAAGAGAAAATTACGAATTGGTCTCTCACAAAGGCGCGAAGCAACACAAAGGGCGAATGAGGGAAGAATTGAGAAGTTTGAAGGGTGAAGTGAGAGTCGAGAATGGGATTTTCAATCTGCGAAAATCTGCGCCATCTGCGGCTCAGGCTTCTTCTTTCCTCTGTGCTCCCGGTGATCTTTGCTTCGCGCTATCGCTTGAGTGTCGCCTTCGGCTCGAAAGTGGTGGATAGAACTCGTAGTTCAACCACGAAATGTCCGAACCATACGGAAGGATAACCTTTGCCACGCCAGAAAGCTTGAAAAAACACAAATTTCGACGAGACTTATGGCTATGAACGCGGCCCAGATAATTCAGGAAATCGATTCATTGGCTGAGGCAGATCAAGGCAAAGTAATTGCTCATTTGCGAAAACTGGAGGAAACCCGCTACCATCAGGAACAAGTCGACGTAGCTATTCAACGCCTCGATGACTTGAAAGACGGGTTGGAGGAAGAGTTTCCATATGAGGAAGCTATTGAGCTGCTTCGCAGCCGGCTGTGATGAAAGTCAGCTTCCTCAAACGTGTGCTTGTCGATCAACTACGTGAAACTGAGTTCTGGCGGCTTCATGACTCAGGATTGCCTGCAGAGTTTTTGAAAGAACTGGAGAATGCTGTTCAAGAGATTAAAATGGCGCCGAATGGCTATATGGTGGTTTCCGAGTCCCATGGTCTGAGACGCTATTATGAGAAGCGGTTTCACACCCATATCATTTACCAATACATCCCGGAAGAAGACAGCTTGCGGATTGTTCGGATATACAATGCCCGAATGAAACCCGTTCGGTTTGATTGATCATCCGGTTCACCCTATCTACTTCTCTTCTCTTTTGGACAGGATCTTCAGGATTGAAGATGATGTTTCTCACGCCCGTTTGACGCTGCATGCAGCGTCTGCACTCAAGGCGCAAAGACGCAAAGGAAGAAAGAATTCAAGAATCTTCACCACGAAGCGCGCGAAGCACGAAGGGGGGATGAGGGAAGAAGTGAGAAGTTAGAAGGGTGAAGTGAGAGTCGAGAATGGGGTTTTCAATCTGTGGAAATCTGCGGATCACCGCTCCTCTGTGATTTCTGTGATCTCTGTGGCCAAACCCTGTCATTTTTCGTGGTTTTGGTGCCTTTCGTGGTTAAACCCTTTTCAAACTGTTGTGACGAGGCACGAGTCATTCGACAACGCTCATGATCAGGACCATCCTGCGAGCATCGCGAGCGATGTTGATTGATCATCAATTCGAGCGTCATTGCTCACACTTCCTCGTGTTTATGGGATTCAACTACCCTCATCACGAAACCTGTTATCCAAAACATTCCGAATGGTATCAGGATTCATCCTCATGTCCAACACAGCCACTACTCTGGCAAACTGTTTATCGATGTCGTAGTAAACCGCAAAAGGGAAACGTTTGGACAACATTCTGAAGTATCCGTAATGTTGACTATGGATTCCCGCAAACAGTTTCAATGAAGATATATCCGACAGCAGACAATCAATGAAATACTCACCGATTCCGAATTCCCGCTCATCATAAAAAGACATTCCGGCCTCCAGATCTTCGGAAGCCTCATCCAGAACAATGACCTCAAAAACATTCAACGGCGGAAAGTTGATTTCAGCTCATCGAAGGTCATAAAAGTTGCTTTCCCGGATTCGATTCTTTCTCGTCTACCGGAAAGAACCGAACCATGCCATTCCGGAGAAGGGAGTTCATGCCCCTCATCCCTCAGGGAATCCCAGATCTGCTCCATGACCTCTAGCCTCTCCCGAATGGGCATTTTTCTAATCTCGGTGATGCTCATTATCCGTAAAGGATGATGACTTTCCCGTCAAACTCAAGCCTTCTGGAGAGGATTCACCGGATCTACTGAATTGGAGATGATGTTTCTCACGCAAAGGACGGAAGAATTCAAGAAGCTTCACCACGAAGCGCGCGAAGAACACGAAGGGTGGATGAGGGAAGAAGTGAGAGTCGAGAATGGGATTTCCCTAATCTGCGGAAATCTGCGCCATCTGCGGATCAGGCTTCTTTTATTCCTCTGTGCTCCCGGTGATCTTGGTCAAACGCTCTTCAATCCTTTTGGAGAGGCCCATTCGACGAAGCTCATGATCGAGACCATCCAGCGAGCGCAGCGAGCGGTGTTAATACTAAGAGGTTTCTACATCGCCCTAACGGGCTTACGCCCTTCGCCTGCGGCTCCGGGCACAGATGTCCCTCGCACGCTCGGGACAACATACTATGAGTAAGAATCTGCTGTTTGGCGCCAGCCAAACGTATGTGGCCCGCAGGGCTTATAGCGAGCATCGCGAGCGATGTTAAAAATCATCCAGTTAATTCCCCAAATCTGCGGATCAACCTCGTCTTTCCTCTGTGATTTCTGTGATCTCTGTGGCTAAAGCCTCTTCCTTTTCGTGGTTTTGGTGCCTTTCGTG
>JAQVLM010000525.1 GCA_028704125.1 Opitutales bacterium | reverse complement strand
GTTTTGGTATGGCGCAGTGGTCGCGCGAGATCATGATGCTATTGCTGCCGTTTTTCCACATTGCATACTGGCGATGCCCGTTCATGGGATGGAGGAAGAAGGTAGGTGTGACATTGATCCTGGGAGTCTTCGCAGCCTTTGCCGCGAATGTATTGCCAAGACTGCTTGGCATGGAAAGCATATTGGCCGGAGGCGATCGGAGCCTCGCCGAGTTTTCGCAGGCCAGGCAGATTCTGGGCTTCCAGATCGTATGGTATTTCCCGTTTGTCAGTGTCTGCCTGATGCTCGTTTATCATTTGTTCACCGTTAGGGCTTCGGAGATTGAGGGCGCTTTTTTGAGGACGCTAGGCATGTTCTTTTGTCTGCTCTTCGTGTTCACGATCCATTCCGTTCATTATGTGGCATGGTCAATGGGTGTGCTGATCATGTTGGCGGCCATGTATCAGGAGGTTGCGAAGGCATGGGGATTGTTCTGCCTCGCGTGGATCGCGTTTTGGCTGGTGGGAACTGATCTTGGCGTCTTTACCCAATGGCTTGCCGCGCCCTTCAGCCTATGGGTAGTCAATATTCCCACCTTGCCCTATGTGATCGAGCGATACGTGCTCAAGAGTCTGGCTTTTGATTGGAACATGGTAATAGGAGCGATGCGCAGTGTTTATGCTGGTGCGTTGCTGATCTGTTTCTGGAAGGTGTTACGTTCGGACAAAGCATTGGATGCAGTTGAGATGAAGGGAGTGCGGTCATGAGAAACGCTTGGTTCAGGGTGTCACCTCTGTTTTGTGTCGCTTCCATTTTGGCTGTGGCGTTACAGGCTCAGACGGGCGAGTTTGCGCTGGTCACGGTTAACGACATTGAGACTGACGCTGAGGGATGGATGCGTGTCAGTGCGGGGGATCCGTATCTGGTCTTCAGTGTCGGAGATCCGAGTATTTTGGATATGGCCCATGTGAATGTCCGGTTTGAGAGCCGTGATGCGCTTTCGGACCTCAGTTACACCGAGTGGTTTTGGGCTACCGGCAGTCACGGATTTTCGGAAGCATTCAAGGGTTTTGCTATTCTCAGGACGGACGCCGGCGAATCAGCGGACGACTATCAGCAGATTGAGATTGGCCGGTTCCTGCGAAGGTATGAGTCCCCAGATGATAAACTGAGTGTGCTCCGTATGGATATCATGCCCGGGTTTGTGGGTAGCTTCCGCATTCATGTGTCGGGTGCTGTTGAAAAGATGCCATCCAAGCTTGTGGACATGCATCCAACCTACATAGGAACGCACCTATTCAATGGAAAGCTGTTGAAAATGGCATCGGGACGGATTCTTCCGGATTTTTTCGGGAGGTTAATAAAAGATCCACTATTTGCTGTTCTGTATTTTGGATCGATTGTCGCTTGTCTGGTGCTTGTGTGGTTCGCATGGCGGCGTTGGAAAGCTCTTGCGGGGATATCCAACCATGAGTGACCGGGTTTTGACGGTTCGCGAGGAACTCCTCCGCATGGCGGATCCGGCCGTGAGGGAAAGCGGGCTGCGGTTTTTCAAAGAGCCCGTGAGTCTCTATGGAGTGAAAGGTGATGCCGTCAAGCGTCTAGCGAAACGGCATTTCAAGGAGATTCAAACCTTCGGCAAAGCTTCGATTCTGGCACTCTGCGAGGAGCTTTGGGAGTCGGGGTTCCTTGAGGAAACCGGTATCGCCTGTGAGTGGTCGTATGCCCTCAATGGTGAGTTTGAGCCATCGGATTTTGAGGTTTTTGACCGATGGGTTCGTCAGTATGTGAGCAACTGGGCTGCCTGTGACACGCTGTGCAATCACACGGTTGGAACCTTCATCGAGCGGTTTCCTTCTTATCAGGACCAGTTGTTGCGGTGGGCAAGTACGGATTCACGTTGGGTGCGGAGGGCCTCGGCGGTTTCGCTTATCATTCCAGCCCGCAAAGGGCTATTCACGGAGACTATCTTCGCAATCGCTGATCTGCTTCTAGTGGATGCGGATCCCATGGTTCAGAAGGGATATGGATGGATGCTTAAGGCGAGTTCAGAATTTGATCCCGAGCGGGTTTTCGCCTATGTCATGCAACATCGGAACACCATGCCGCGGACGGCATTGCGCTACGCTATTGAGAAACTGACGATTGAGAAACGACGTGCAGCGATGTCACGATCGTGATAATCGATATAGATGGTGGCCTCGGTTTCGTGGAAGCAGCCCCATCCGATTTCTCAGGAGACCGAACTGCGAACCACGGAACGGCTGTCAATCCAGCCCCCAACTGAAAGGGCGGAGAGCACAAACGCACGTTTTCCGATAAGGGTTCCTGGTTGTACGACGCTGTTGCATCCGATTTCCACACCGTCTCCGATGGCGGACCCGAATTTGCGGCGGCCCGTGTCAAAGAGCCCCCATGGCGACTTGACCTTCACATTCATACGATCCAGACGGATGTTGGCCAGAATGACCCCGGCGCCCAGATGCGACTTTGTTCCAAGGATTGAGTCACCCACGTAATTGAAATGAGCGGTCTCGACCGAATCCATCAGCATTGAGTTCTTATACTCACATGAGTTTCCGAGGACGCAATCCCTGCCGACGATCACATTCCCCCGAATGTATACGCCGGGGCGGAGCTCACAGTCGGGCCCGATGTAGGCAGGGCCTTCGATTACTCCG
>JAQVLM010000524.1 GCA_028704125.1 Opitutales bacterium | reverse complement strand
CGTCCTGGTTTTGCTCGGCTGGGAAAACTCCATACCTTCCCCGGTAGCCGAATCGATCTCGATGCTCGGCAACATCGCAGTGCCGCTTTCCCTTGTCGTGCTCGGAGGCACTTTGGCCAACACGCCTTTCAAATTCCACCATCACGGGAAAGACATCCTCAGGGCAGTCTCGATCAAGCTATTCCTGATGCCGATTATTGCCATCACGATCCTGCATCTATCCGGACTCGCGGCGACCGAACCAATGCTGTGCATGTTCTGGGTCATGCAAGCATCCTTCCCCCAGGCGACCAACCTCATCCTCCAGATCCGCACCTACGGGGGAAACCGCGAACGCGCCAGTGCCGTCATGCTTGCAGGATACGGTGGAGCCGTCCTGACCCTTCCTTTCTGGATCGGCATATGGCAGGTCCTTCAATCGTAGGGAACTACGCATAACGTGCTCTCATCCCAATTCCTTTGAATTCTGCAGATCTTCCACCCTCATGAACATGAAACGCCCCATCCGCCACACCGTAGCCAGCAATTGAGAGAAGCTTGCAATCCAACAGTTCGAAAGGGATGATGGGACCAACATGCTCCAAAGCACCCATTCTCAGCCACAGCATTCAACCCGTCCCAACCTCTATCTAACGGGATTCATGGGAACAGGTAAAAGCGCGGTCGGCCGAAAGGTCGCCACCCACCTCGGCATGCAATTTGTGGACTCTGATCACGCCATCGAATCCGCTGAGGGGATCCCTGTTTCCAAGATCTTCGAGTTACACGGCGAGCCATACTTCAGGGATCTCGAACGGAAGTTCATTTTCGGTGGGCATGCCGATCGCGGTCTGGTTGTTTCGTGCGGCGGCGGGCTGATCATGCAACCCGGGTTACTCGAGCATATGAAAGCTATCGGTCTCGTCATCGCCCTCTATGCATCTCCAGACACCATTCTGGATAGAATTTCCGGAGACAGCAACCGCCCCTTACTCCAAGTCCCTGATCCTCGGGCAAGGATCATTGAACTCCTGCAGATCCGGGACCCGATATACCGGGATGTGGGATTGGGCATCATTACCGATGGTCGTCCGATTCACGAAGTCGCAGACCATGTCATCCGGCTCTATGTCGACCGCTTTGGCGAGTCCCCGAATCCCAATTCCTAAAAGAAAATCCGACAGTCCGGCCCGATGAATCATCACCGGTGAAATGCCCGTTTGTCAGTTGATAATTCGGGCTCACAACCTATAATCTCACAGTATGTCAAACGACGTAGTGGAAGTCTTCCTCAAGATTCCCGTTCCTCATACAAACGGATACGCGCTTTTTCTGGGCAACGATGAAAAGACCATAGTAATCTATGTCGACGGATACACCGGCGAAGCGGTCCGCATGGCCCGCGAGGGTCTCCGGAAAGAGCGGCCGCTCACCCATGATCTGATTGGATTCATCCTTCAGGGCTTTGATATCACCCTCAAACGGGTGCTCATCAACGATGTGGTCGACAGCACCTTTTTCGCAAGGCTTCAATTCCAAATGGACAATGAACTGGGAAAGAAATTCGTCGAGATCGATGCCCGCCCGAGCGACTCCATTGCTTTAGCATTGCAAAACGATGCACCTATCTTCATCGCACGGCACGTGTTCGACACTGCCGAGGACATGACCGAAATCATGGACCGCATCCTCGGACAAAAAGATGAATAATTGAGCCCCCGATCCCGCCCCAAGCAGCGTGCATCGGGTTCGAGAGTGCCTCCGGATCAATAGCGGATCAACACCCCAACGGAATAGTACAAGGGCGACCCCACGTCGATATCCGCATAGGTCGCTTCTTTTTTGTTACTCTTCGGCTCAGTGACGGCATGAAACTCCGCGCCAGCATAGAGAGAGGTTCGTTCATTCAACCGGTAGGACAATTGTAACTGTCCATATCCACCGATCAGGTAGTCGTCGGAACGAACCGTGTCAATGAGTTGATAAGCCGAGGCCAAGGTCGAACTGACCAATGTCTGATCTGAGGTAAACTCACTCCACAAGTAGGTCATTGAAACCCCGAGTCCTGCCTGAACAACCCAACGGGGCGTGATGGAATAATCCATGTAGAAACCACCGCGAACCGTCGCCAGAATCCCGTCCAATCCATACGAACCGGTCACAGAAGAAGGAACTTTGACCACCTCTCCACTTGCCAAAACCTGTTCGACCCGTTCCTCGGTGCTGGGATCAAAGTTCAAATCGGCAAGCAAAATGTAAGGACCCGATGAGGGACTCCCGACGTAGTATCCGGAGGACGCCATTGTGATCTCGGAACCTTGCACCGGAACCGATAGATTCTGGCGGAACAACTCACCCTCAATAGTGGCCGAATAGTCTTCTTCAAGTGCGTTCACACCGAGACCCGCCAAAAGTCCGATTCTCATGCGAGGAGTGGGACTCCAACCGGGAAAGCGAACTCCAACTTCCCATCCGGGAACAAAGTCCTGCTCCGCTTCATACCCGGTGCCCAAAGAGGAGGACCGGTAACGGGATAGTGAGAAAGACTCCACAAACCCATCGTCATTTGCCTCCGCGTTCTCGAACCGGAAAGAAAATGCCGAGGTCCGGTCACTTCCGGGGAAAAGCACGTTGATCCAACCATCGTTGAAAAGATGGGTGTATGCAAAACTGGAATCCCTCA
>JAQVLM010000523.1 GCA_028704125.1 Opitutales bacterium | reverse complement strand
CCACCATTGAGTGGGAGTGATCGGAGGTCAGACAGTTATCATCCCCGTAGGCGGACAAGCACAGATGGAAACGGGTCGAACCCGGAAAAAGCAATATGTCACAGGTAAAGGTTTTTGGCAGGCGTGAGCACCTGCAAGGCAAGCAGCAGGCGATATCGGATGTGATTCAGCGTGCGTTGGTGGAGAGTTTGGGCCTTCCGGCGGACAAACGCTTCCACCGCTTTATCGCACTGGATGATGCGGACTTTCTCTTTCCATCTGACCGGAGCGTCGCCAACACCATTCTGGAGATCAGCATGTTTGTAGGGCGCTCAAAGGACACCAAAAAGCAGCTCATCCGGGCGCTGTTTGCCGGATTCGAGGATGAACTTGGAATCGCCCCCAATGATCTCGAGATCACGATATTTGAGACCCCGCGTGAGAATTGGGGTATCCGTGGACTCCCCGGCGATGAGCTGGTGGTGTCCTACCGTGTCGAAACCTGAGAGCCGTATCGGTCTTCTGTCACAAGGCCCCGGGATCCTAAGGGAAGGTCGATAACCATGCGAAATAGGTGGAGCATGCGAAAATGAGTTCCTTGAAACTGTCCTGAGGGGCTATTCGATCTGGCTGTTGCCTCGGTTACAGATTTGAAAGGGAAAATCTGATGTTTTACGTCAGTAAAACGTATGTGGCCCGAAGGGCTTTAAGTGAGCTTTGCGAGCGTTGATGGAAGAGAAGAATCTTTAACCACAGAGCGCGCGAAGCACGGGAAGGGGATGGGTGTTTTGAAATCTGTGAGAATCTGCGAAATCTGTGGATGGGAATGTCTTTTTGAGCACAGAAGATGTTCTCGCGCAGCGTGTCTGGCATAGTCAATCGATAGTCTGACGAAGAGGGAAGCGCAGAGAGGCGCAGATGGGAAGAGCGGCTCGGTGAGGACACCTTGCCCTACCGTGAGCGGGGCAGCTACGCGATGCTCGAGGGTTTTGAACGTTGGATTGGATGGGACGTTGGGGAGATCCGACCGCGTGAGATTGGCCTTTGCGGGTAGGGATGAGCGTCCCCGCTCATCCGCAAGCGGATGAGCTGCCGTTGGGGTATGGCAAAAGCGGATGGCTGAAGCCACCCCCTCCGGAAGTGTGCCCATTGGATGGGAATTAGAGTTGGGGGAGCTCGCGCTCTCCATTTTTTGGGGGGATCGGAATTAGGCGAAGAATACGCGAGCAGGATGCTCCCGCTACTATGTGGTCTGGATCCGCCCGGGGCAGCAGGTTTGCATAAGAAGATCCTTACCCACGAAGCTTCGAGGTCCAACGCCTGCATGCCGTTTGTTTAAGGGGATGTTATCCGTTTTCAGGAGAATCGGATGGAACAGCCGGGTCGGGTTGTAGGCGGGGAATGGTTTCGCCGGGGGCGATCGGTTCGGGTCGGTTGCGGTTGGCGATTTTAAAGGTCACAAGCCAGGATCCGATGATGACGACAAAAAACAGGATGATCCAGAGCCAGAACCCGATGGAGTGTTTCGGAGTGTGAGATGGATGGTTCATTTTGGAAAGATGTGCCGGACAAAGTTCAGATGGATCAGTCGAAGACGAGTTCACGCTTCGAGGCTTGGAGGTCGGGACCAAGGAAGCGCAAATCCCTTGAGGACACGATGGTTCCGTCCGGTCTGGACAGGGTGAGGTGAAACTCGAAAGGCGCACGGAACTCCGTGGTCGGAACCGATACGATCAAAGGCAGAACGGTTTCCTCATAGGGTTTGAGGGGAACCGGATTGTTGAGGCTCATTTGGGTGATTGCGCCGGAGTTCGCCCGGATGGTGAGCGCGGTTTCCTGACCGGTCTTATTGAGGAGCCGGACGCTGAATTGGTTGCGCACGGAGGTTTCGGTGCGATGGAAGGGTGGGCCGCTCATGCGGGTGACACTGAGGTGGAAAGGTTTGAGCTGAAACAGCGAAAGGGTCATGACGATGCTTCCCACCAGTAGAAACCCGGCGTAGAGAAAGGTGCGTGGCCTGAGCAGCTTGCGGCGTTTGCCGGCAAAGCCGTTGAGTGAATCGTAGCGGATCAGCCCCCTGGGGCGCTTGAGCTTGTCCATGACCTGATCACAGGCATCGATGCAATAGGCGCACCCGATGCACTCGATTTGAAGTCCCATGCGGATGTCGATCCCCATCGGGCATACATTGACGCAACGCAGGCAATCAATGCAGTGCCCGCTGGCCGGATCCGATGGCTTGCCGCGCGGTTCTCCGCGGGTGGTGTCGTAGCCGATGATCAGGGAGTCATCGTCGATCAGGGCGGATTGGACTCTCCCATACGGGCAGATGACAATGCAGAGTTGTTCCCTGAACCAGGAGAAGTTGAAGTAGAAAAGTCCGGTGAGAGTGGCGACCAGCAGGAAGCTGTCCCAGTGTTCCGACGGGTTGGACAGGATCCATTTCCCGATGACTTCGACTGGCACGAAGTAGGACAGGAAAACATGTGCAAGGGAGAGTGATACGATAATGAAGAGGGCATGCTTGAGTCCCCTTCTCATGACTTTGGATGAAGTCCATGGAGCATCATCCAGTGCTCTTTGCCTGGCAGAGTCGCCTTCCACCAGTCTTTCGATGGGTCGGAAGATCTGTTCGAGCAGCAGGGAGTGGGGACAGGTCCAGCCGCACCAGATGCGGCCCCAGAG
>JAQVLM010000060.1 GCA_028704125.1 Opitutales bacterium | reverse complement strand
CCTTTTTCTGCTCTTGGGAAAATTGTACCACGGCGCCGCGTCTGATGCGGACTTTCCGTTCACCGGGAGCCAGTTCGTCGATCCATTCCGCAAGCGTCTCCCGCGTCGGGTATCCTACCGCCCTTACCGTCCGGGTAATATTACGCCCGTGCTCAAGATAGTAATTGACAGCTACCTTCATTTGAGCTGAGGTATATGCTGGACGCTTGATGTATCCCTCATGCAACCCGCCTGTTTCATGATACTCTTTATACCATCGAACTAACATCTTACGACTTGGATATCCCAATTCCTGCACGGTGTCGGCTGCGCTTAGATCATACTTGATGTAAAGCCTTACTGCCTTTATTCGGTCTTCATACGAATACATGGACTACCTCCTAACTTATTACAAGTCCAGGTTTTCGTCCGCACCTCTCTTTTTTTGGACTTTTTGGGTTAGCTAAAACACTTACCCCCCACCAACGTCACAGCGGCCAAGGTGAAGAGATACTTAAAAAACGGCATCAACTCTATGAGGTGTCACCCTCAAAGACATCGCACAAGTAGGTGCTTTGTTTGGAGACAATCCAACCGGGTCCGTTGATTCCGGTGCGGAGCCCGAAGCTCAAACAGAATCCATTGAGGAAAAATGATCATGCCGGCCGAGCCCTCCAGCCCCACCGACCCGCAGACAAAAACGCCTGCCCCGAAAGCATCCATCATCACCACCCGTGGGGTCACCAAAGACTACGGGAAACGCAGCGTGGTAAAAGGGGTGGACCTTTCCATCCGGTCGGGTGAAGTGGTGGGACTGCTCGGACCAAACGGGGCGGGGAAAACCACCGTTTTCTACACCATCATTGGCCTGATACCGCCAAGCGGCGGAAAGATCAGCATGGACGACACGGAAATCACCCGTATGCCGATGTTTAAGCGCGCCAGAATGGGCATTGGATACCTTCCGCAGGAGCCTTCCGTATTCCAGAAACTCTCAGTCCGCGACAACGTGATGGCGATACTCGAGACACTGGATTTGTCCCGCAAAGAAAGGGATGAACGGCTTCGTTTCCACCTATCCGACATCGGCTTGCTCCATCTCGCATCGCAGAAGGCATACACCTTGAGCGGGGGCGAGCGCAGACGCCTCGAAATCACGCGTTCGCTGGTCACCAATCCCCGGTTTCTGCTGATGGACGAACCTTTCAGCGGAGTGGATCCGATCAACGTGCAGGAAGTACAGAAGATGATTGCACATCTGAAGAAACGCGGTATCGGCGTCCTTATCACCGATCACAATGTCCGCGAAACCCTCAGCATCGTCGATCGCGCTTACCTGCTCTACGACGGAAAAGTCCTCGCCGAGGGCACCAAGGATTATCTCGTGAATGATGAAGCTTGCCGGCGCCTGTACCTCGGAGAAAGTTTCCGGATGTAGCCACCCGTAATCACCAAACCCTTTACCCCATTACCCTCTTCTTTCTATGATCCCCGAAGCCAAACCCATCGTAATCGACAAAATCAGCGTCAAGGAATTCCTCGAGAAAACACACGAAAAACTCAACCTTGAGCTCGTCGCGGGAGAGGAAGGCCTCAACCGTATGATCGGCGAAAAGAGCCTGAATCGCCCGGCCCTGGCGCTCACGAAATACTTCAAGTCTTTTGCCAACAAGCGGGTACAGGTATTCGGAGCGGGTGAAATGTCCTATCTCAATGATCAGGATGAGGATGTCCAGATGGACGTCCTCACGGAAATGGCCAAACGGGACATCCCTTGCATGGTTATTTCCCGCAACCTCACCCCGTGCGACGCCATGGTTCAGGTCGCGGACCGCTTCCATATTCCGCTTCTGCGCACGACCATGAAGTCCAAAAACTTCGCGACGGACGCCACCGTGCTCCTCGACGAATTTTTTGCCCCTCAGGTTATGGTGCACGGCACCTTGCTCGATATCAAAGGGATCGGTGTGCTCATCCGGGGAGACAGCGGTGTTGGCAAAAGCGAATGCGCTCTCGCCTTGATCGAAAAGGGATACAGTCTCGTTGCCGACGACACCACCTACATTTCGCTTTTGCGCGATCAGGAGTTGATCGGGACCAGTTCGGTGCTCAACCGCGGATACATGGAATGCCGTGGCATCGGCATCATTAACATTGCGGATCTCTTCGGGATCCGGGCCGTACGCACCAAGAAGGAAATCGACCTGGTGATCACTTTTGTGATCTGGGAACAAGGCATGGATGAGGAACGCACCGGTCTGGAAGAGAGCTTCTACGAGATCCTGCGCAAACCGATCCCCCACATGGAGATTCCGGTGCGGCCGGGACGTGACATGGCCAGATTGGTGGAAGTGGCGGCCATGGTCTACGCACTCAAGGAAATCGGGCACGATTCCGCAAAGGAGTTCAACGAGAGGCTCATCGAATACATGAGCCGCTCAACACACGAATCCTGACGCCGGAATAGCCCGTTTCAGGCAACTCATCCAATGCCTGCGATGCGAATAAGACCAAGCCCCGTCCCTCTGCTGAACCGGCGCCCTGCCATTCACCTCTTGCTCTATGGGATTTGGATCCTGTTTCTCCTTTGGTTGATCGGCATCGCGTCACATGAAAACCGGTCGTGGATCCTCGAGCTTGAAGTCGAATCCGATGATCAGGGCGTATCCGTGCTCTATTTCGACTCCGGCAATGGATTCACACCGGCGGAAAACGCCCAGTTTCCCCTGATCAAGGGGAAGCAAACCCTCCATTTCCCAATGCCGCCCGGTCCAGTCTCGGCTCTTCGCTGGGATCCCCTCGCATCCACCCGGTCCACCCCGGCTCATATTGCGATTCACTCAATCGCAATCCGGGATCCAAGGAGCAACCGGTCGCCCATCCACCCGGCGGATGCGGTCACTCCACTCTCCGGAATCGACAACTGGATCTCCGGCAAACACTCGACCGCATTCCGGATTCCGTCCGCCACCAATGACCCGAACCTGCTGATCCGCCTACCGCCATCCCTTCTGACGGACGGCGCCCTGATGCCACCTGGATCCGGCGCGGATTCAGCACTCCCGTATGTCCTGATCGCAGTGCTGGTTCCGCTGGTGCTCATGATTCCGTTTCAATTCGGGAAAAAAGTATCGACGGTCACTGTCCTCGCCTTGCTATCCGGCATAGGGTTCCCCACTACACCCGTGCAGGCTCAAGGGACGCCCCATCCGGGATCCATCGATACGGATTCCCTGAAATCATGGGCACTCCAATCCAACGATGGGCAAGGGATTCCATCGAGTCTTCCGGTGTTCGAAATTGACCTGAACCTTGCCAGCAATGAACCCATTCAAGTGGCCGGGCCGTTCACGTGCCCTTCCACGATTCAGGTATTCCTCGAGTGCGGACGTCTTCCATCCGGGTTTCGCTTTTGCCTTTCCGAAACCAACCCATCCGCAACGCCCCATTCGCTCGACCTCTTTCCACGTCCCCAGACAAAACGCAATTGGAGGCTCCTGCATTGGACCATCCCACAAGACTGGCAAAGCAAAGCTGTCACCCTTTCGGTAGTGTCCGAACCTTGGGCCGACGTCATCCGCGTTTCCCCGCCGCTCCACCTTCAGGACCTTCATGCATCGGCTTCTGTTGGAGCCTCCTCTTTCCTGCTTTGGGCAACCGGGATTCCCTTTCAATTCATTCTCCTGTGCATCCCCGGATGGGCTGCGGCATTGATCCTGATCCGGAAACCCGCACTGGGACCCTGCTTTGCATTCCCGATCGCATGGGTGCTGACTCTGGCGATTCAATACCCCATCCTCGGGGCAGCATTTCTCAATCCGCGACTGGCAAGCATCCTATCGTGGACAATCCTCTGTCTGTCGAGCTGGATCCTCATCCGATATTCCGCAAAAGCCATCCGATTTTGGAAACACAACGCCGATTTCCGGGATCAGATCGCGCTCTTCGCCTTGGCAACCTTCACAACCGTCGCGGTTGGCTGCCTCACCGGAGGTTGGGACGATTCACTATCACTTGCCGCAGGCCGATACCTCAAACAAATGCTCCCGGCCGATCAACTGCTGCCCATGCTCGTTGCGGACAGGCTCCATCTCGGGATGCCACTCAAACCGTTCTTTCTCGAATGGCTCAGCAGCGACCGTCCACCCCTGTCATCCGCTCCCGTCCTCTTTCAGTATCCATTTTTCACCGACCGGCCCACCCAGTACCACATCCTTTCCATTATCCTGCAGGCATCCGTCATCCCCTGTTCCCACTGTCTGCTCCGCGCGACCGGAGCCGGAAGACTCCTCGCATCCGGAATTGCAGCCGCACTTGCAATGTCCGGCACCTTCCTGCTGCATTCCTTCTATGTATGGCCAAAGGCATTACCCGCGGGGCTCCTCCTGATCATTGCGGCACTACTGTTCGGGCGCGATGCCAACCGTCTATCCCTGGCATGTCGCCGCCCCGGCACCCTTCTGGTTGGAATGGGCACCGCGCTTTCCTTTCTCTCCCACGGTGGAAGCATTTTTGCCGCATTCCCCATGTTTCTTATCTGGGCAATGCTCCGCCCCTTCAAACACATCCCGACCGGACTGCTGGCCTTGTTGCCCTTCATGATCCTGATGCTCCCATGGAGCCTGTATCAAAAGCACTATGATCCTCCAGGAGACCGGCTCCTCAAATGGCACCTTGCCGGCATTCCGGAACTCACATCCGAGCCCTTTTCCGACGCATTCGTTCGCCGTTACAAGGAAATGAGTCTGGAAGAATGGCTGCAAATCCGGAAGTCCAACATCCAACTGCTCTGGGGCAACTGGGCACTCACCTTCCACAACCTCCACCCACTCCAGACAGTGATGGGGTTTCCCCAGATCCGGCTTGGCTCGTTTCTGCATCACTTCCAGTCCCTCGGGATATGGTTGCTCGGATATCTGGCCGCGCCCTGGGCGATCATCGTGAGCCTGCGCAAACGTCAGACCGCTCTTCCGCTTCTCTTACTGGTTTCAATTGCCGGACTCTTCCTCTGGACTTGCCTCATCTTTCGCCCCGGACAAGCCATCGTCCATCATGGCTCCCTCTTTTTTCAGTTCACCGGAATGATCCTCGGAGCATGGTGCATCCACCTGGTCTCGTCCCGACTCCTCCGGCTCTGCTTTTTCATTAACGCCCTGCTCTGGTTTGTCATTTGGGTCTGGCCCCACTGGTGGGTCGCCCATCTTCCCGGAGCACGCTACGATACGATCCGGTCTGACCCGCTGGCCCTGACCCTCCTTATCATCACGCTCGCCGGATGGACCGTTTTCCTATCCCACCTCTCAACTCACCCACGATCGAACTGACAATCCGCTCCAACGGGAAAGGCACCTCGATTTCGGGATTGCAGTCAGGCCATATTCCGGATTGCCTCAAGCCGCATTCATAAGAGAGGTATATCCGTTTTACATCATCCATGCCAGATCAAGTCCTAGTCGCCATCGTTGGCCGTCCCAATGTAGGCAAGAGCCGTCTATTCAACTGCCTTGCGCGTAGGCGCTTGTCCATCGTGCACGACAAGCCGGGAGTCACCCGCGACATCGTCACGGCTGATTGCCGGGCCGGATACACCCTTATGGACACGGGAGGGATCGGTCTTGAGGACAAGGATACCCCGATTGCAATCAGCGAGGCCACCGAGTCACAGGCGGAATTCGCCATTCTCGCGGCCAACCTGATCCTCTTCGTGACCGATGGGCGCGAAGGGGTCACAACGCTGGACATGCAGATCGCCGAGTTGCTACGTCCCCACCAGAAAAAGGTCTTGTTGGTCGTCAATAAAATCGACCATCCCGAAAACCAGAATATGGCATTGGAGATGGCCCAGCTCGGTATGGGAGACCCCCTATCCGTCTCAGCTGAACACAAACTGGGAATCGACGATCTCGAGGATGAGATCCTCGAACGGTTGGGCCCGATCACGTCGCCCGAAACCAAGGAAATCGCCCCTGCCAGCCGGATCGCACTGGCAATGGTAGGTCGGCCTAACGCGGGAAAATCCTCACTGGGTAACCGGCTGCTCAAGTCCGAGCGCCTCATCGTGGCAGACTTACCCGGCACCACGCGTGACACGATCGAAACCGCTCTCGAATACACCGACCGCAAGGCCGGAACATGGAATGTCCGCCTGTTCGATACCGCGGGTCTCCGCCAGAAGAAGAAGGTGGATTCGTCGGTCGAGTATTTTTCTTCTGTGCGCACCCGCCGGTCGATTGAGAACGCTGACATCGTCCTACTCCTCATCGATGCAAAGGAAGGCGTCACCAAACAGGACAAGATAATTGCCGGTGAGATTCTCGATTCCGGGAAACCCATCATCGTGGTCGTCACCAAATGGGACTTCGCCCTCGAATCCTTCAAACAGGATATGGTCGAAGGATTCCGGAATCTGATTGAATTCAAACAATCCTATGAGAAGGCCCTGCGGGCTGCCTTCTATTACTTACCGGAGACTCCCATCGTATTCACCTCAGCCAAGTCCGGCGATGGAATCGAAGACATGATGGAACAAGTCGTCCGGATCAACCGGGCACTCGATACGCGCCTCCCGACTCCCAAGTTGAATCAGACCCTTTTGCGCCTCATGGAGAATCGGCAACCCACCAAGCTTATTGGGCGACGGTTCAAGGTCTACTACGCCACCCAAATTGGCAATCGCCCTTTCAAGATCAAGATGTTCTGCAACCGCGAGGACAAACTGCAGGTGCAATACCGGCGTTACCTTGAACGATCCATCGTCCGTGAATTCAAAATCGAGGGTTGTCCGGTCTTCTTCAATCTCATCGGAAAACCCGCCAAAGAGAAACGGGACTGAGCCGCCCATCCCGCCATGCCTGCATCCGACGCATCCACATCTGGGAAGCCCCGACTGACCCGCAAGCCGCTGCACATGATCGTGGCGTGCTCGGAGAACCGGGTCATCGGCCGGGCAGGAACCCTTCCCTGGCGCATCAAGGAAGACCTCCATTACCTCTTCGAAATGGTCAAAGGCGGGGTCGTCATCGAAGGACGAAGGGTCTTTGACGAGCTCAAACGCCCCTACCCCGGGACCCGCACCATCGTGCTCTCCCGTGACCCCGCCCGCACCTTCGATGGATGCGACAAGGCAGGTGACCTCGACATTGCCCTCCGAATGGCAGATGCCATTGACGGCTTCGACACGATCTGGATCGGAGGAGGCCAAAGGCTCTACGAAGAAGCGTTGCCCCTGATCGACCGCCTCTTCCTTACCCTGGTTCACACCGAAGTATCCGATGGGGACACCTTCTTTCCCGAATGGCGCAAGCGCTTCACTAAAGTGGTCTCATCCCGCCGTTCAACCAACGGCAAACTCGACTACACTTTCCTCGTCCTCGAACCTGAGTGAGCCCTTCTCAAAGATATCGGGAAGAAATGGGTCGCTTCCCCATTCAGCGCTGTTTCCCTGATGTATGATCCACCTCCCAATAACGTTTGTCACACACGGCTTGAGATCATACTAAGACAATCCGTTTCCGATCAGAAGACCTTGCTCAATACTTTGAAATCTTGACTATTTATTCTTGACTATACTAATTAACTATTAATTGTATAGATCATTCTATGAAGATTTCAAAGAAGGGAGAATACGGATTACGCGCCATGATCAATCTGGCATTGGCCCATGAATTGGGGCACGAATGCGTATCAGCATCGGATCTTGCGACGGCCGACAATCTTCCCCTGAAGTTCCTCGAGCAGATCTTTGTTGCTCTGAGGCAAGCGGGCTATGTCGACACCATCCGCGGAAAAAGTGGCGGCTACAAACTCGCCAAAAGCGCGAATGCGATCACCATGGGTGAGTTGGTGCGTCTGCTCGACGGTCCGCTCGCCCCGATACCGTGCGCGAGTAAAACCGCCTATGAGCCTTGTTCATGTCCGGACGAGGACCATTGCGGATTGCGCATGCTCATGATTGATGTGCGCAACGCGATTTCCAACATTCTCGACCGCTATACTTTGGCACAAGTCGTGGAGGTCACCTTGCGCAAGATCCGCCGAAACAAAGCCGAACACTTCTTCCTCCGGAAGGAAGCACCCGCTCCTGTCCGTGGCCCCAATCATGATCCGGCGGATCCGACACAGGGATTTCTCGCTGAATGGACATCCTCGGATGACAATGCATAACCCTTCTACCCCTTCCATCCATGCAAACGATCACTTCATCCTCAAAACGCGCGGATCATTCCGACGATCCAGCCGTTCCACCGGAATGGTGCAACCTCGTCAAAAAATACGTGGACTCGATGACCTTCGGACAGGTCGTCATCCATGTCCACGAAGGTCGTGTTGCGCAGGTGGAAAAAACGGAAAGAGTCCGCTTCCCGAGCCAGAAGAAGCCGTAAACATTTCTTATGGTCCACCGGTTCAACCGGAGACCTTCTATTCCCAGTATTCATCGATCCATCCACGCTGACCGGACAACCGGAGGCTGGTGAAACCTACAAAAATCTTAGGACTCGCCAGACCATGCAATATCCCATTCAACTCACGAGAGCAAAACGCCTGATTGCATGCGCCGCTCTTTCCGCAACGCTCTTACTGCCCCATGCCCCGGCATCGGCAGAGAGCGATCCCGAAATCGAAGCACTCCGTGCCCAGATCGTCGCGCTCCAGAACCGTCTCGACCGCATCGAGCAGCAAAGACAGCAAGAGCCGAAACCTGCCCAGACTGCAGCCCCGGCATCGACACAAGCATCCGCTCAGATCACAGTCGATCGGCGAGGGCTAGTCGCCGAGTCGGCCGACAAAAACTTCAGCTTCCGTATCCGTCCACGGGCCCAGACCGACTTCCGCTGGTTTCCGGACGACGAAGACGGCAGCACAGAAATGACGATTCGCCGGGTGCGTCCGCTTATTCACGGCAAAGCCGGACCGATGCTCTGGCGCATCATGCCTGAACTCGCGGGAACTGTCAGGATTATGGATGCATGGGGCGACCTCTATTTCAATGACACGACCTTCCTGCGAATCGGAAAATTCAAGGGGGTCTCCGGTCTCGAAAGGCTGCAATCGTTCAGCCAAACGCTGTTCATTGAGAGTGGACTTCAAAATGCCCTCACCCCCACCCGCGACATTGGACTCGAAATGCAGGGCTCCGCTGCCGACAACACGCTTGGGTGGACACTGGGCATCTACAATGGCGCACTCGACGACACCGACTTGTCGAACAACAGCAACCTGAGTAAGGGGGACTTCGATTTCGGCGCCCGGCTCTTCTGGCAGCCCTTCAAAAATGAAAAAGGTCATGTCCTCGACGGATTCGGAGTTGGCATATCAGCCGCAGTGGGCAAGGAAGATGTCACAATCGCCGACAGCGACAGGGATCGCCGCATCCGCTACCGCACCCATGGACAAGCCACCTTTTTCCGCTACAACGATGGCGTGCGTGCCTCGGGGCAACGGCTGCGTGTCAACCCGCACCTCTACTATTACCATGGGCCGTTCGGCCTGTTGACCGAGTGGGTTCACAATTCGCAGGAACTCGAGCGCGGAACAAATGAAAAGACGGTAGACTCCTACGCGTGGACCTTCCAAACCAGCTATGTGTTGACCGGGGAAAATGCATCCTACTCGGGAGTCAGACCTTCCAGTCCGTTCAATCCATCGCAGGGAACCTGGGGGGCATTTGAACTCGGAATCCGCGCAACCGAGCTTAACGTCGGGGATTCGGCCTTTTCGGAAACTGCGGACACCCGGCTGGCCCGGAGCAATTCGACTCAAAAGGCAACGGCCTACACGCTGGGTATCAACTGGTATCTGACCGACAACCTCAAAGCAGCGCTCAACTATTCCATCACCGACTTTTCGGGTTTG
This sequence comes from Opitutales bacterium, assembly GCA_028704125.1. Classification (GTDB taxonomy): domain Bacteria; phylum Verrucomicrobiota; class Verrucomicrobiia; order Opitutales; family JAFGAQ01; genus JAFGAQ01. Next base: position 890 of record JAQVLM010000060.1, on the reverse strand, counting down.
GGACTGTCCCGTTCATCCGAGGAAGTCCTGGCCAGCCGTTTCCAAATCGATTTCTGAAACACCCTTTTACATAAAAAGAAACCATACCTCCCATGAAAAATCCAATGTCTCAAAGGCACCTGAGCTCCCACGGGGCCGCCCTCGCAGCCGTCCTCATTCTGGGCGCCGCAATGCTTTTCGGTGGATGCCAGAAAAAAGCGGAACCTGCAGCACGCACGATGCTGAACGTTTCGTATGATCCGACCCGCGAACTCTACGCCGAATACAACCCATGGTTCATCGAGCAGTGGAAGGAGAAAACCGGCGAGACCATCGATGTGCGCCAATCCCATGGCGGAGCCGGCAAACAGGCGCGCGCCGTGATCGACGGACTTGAAGCGGATGTGGTCACGCTGGCCCTCGCATATGACATCGATGAGATCGCCACCCGCACCCAAAAGTTTCCGGCGGAATGGCAGAAGCGACTCCCGAAAAACAGCTGCCCCTATACGTCCACCATCGTTTTCCTCGTGCGCAAGGGCAATCCCAAGAACATTCAGGATTGGGGCGATCTGGTGCGCGAAGGCGTCGAGGTGATCACACCCAACCCCAAGACATCCGGCGGCGCACGGTGGAACTACCTTGCCGCATGGGAATGGGCCAGGCAAACCTACAACGGTGATGAGGCAAAGGTCATGGACTATATCACCCGGCTGTTCCGGAATGTTCCGGTGCTGGACTCGGGAGCACGCGGATCGACCACGACCTTTGTCCAACGTGGGATTGGAGACGTGTTTCTCTCGTGGGAAAACGAAGCGTGGCTCGCGATCAATGAACTCGGTCCCGATCATTTCGAGATCGTTTATCCATCGATCAGCATCATCGCGGAACCTCCGGTGACGGTAGTCGAC
>JAQVLM010000059.1 GCA_028704125.1 Opitutales bacterium | reverse complement strand
AAGAAGAAGTGGATGGGAATAATCGTCGATCGCTTCAGCGAGACTGCGAAGGTCGCAGGCAGGGTAAAGGCGGATGCGGTCTTCCACTCCATTCAGGGCGGCCAGCTCCGGAAGGGGAGTCCTTGGATCAGCTTCAAAGGCGATCACTGGCCAGGAAGTACGAAGGGCAACGCCCACCGCAAAGTAGCCTTCTGCTGCCCCAACATCGATGAAGATGTCGTGGTTACCCGAAAAGAGTTCCTCCCAGACTGGGGTCAGTTCGAGTTCATAGGTTCCGAGAATCTTGGGATAGTAGGTGCTTCCGATGCTGCGATCCACGTAACGCATGCCTTTGAAAGGGCCGGAGTAGGTTCGGGCAGGATTCCCGAGTGTGAGGCGCACCATGTCATTCACCCTGCGTGTGGGCCAATCCCTGAGCAGGTGACGGACCATCCATCTTTTCATCTTGCGCATCATGGTTTGGCCTCCTTGATCACTTCGGTTTCCCAGTGCATGCGCGGACGAATCATTCCCCACCAGGTGTGCTGGAATTCCTTCCGCATGGAACCGGTGTCATGAACCGTGAAACTAATGGCCGATTCGACGACTCCGTTTGAGTGGGATGCGTCCGTGGATAGGCAAATATCGCAGGAATACAGCCCGTCATTCAGGAAGTTTGCAGGTATGGTCATCCTGCTTTCATAGAGTCCTTCCGGGTGTTCGGCATACCCCCAACGATCTTCTCCGGTTGTGGCTGACGGGAGATTGGGAGACGAAAGGATGTGCGCCCCGAGGGAATTGTTGACGATCACCGAAGCATTCAGCCTGGAACCCCCTTTGAGACAGCGATAGCGAATGATGATTTCCACGGGTGCGTCGATATTCACGTGCTCGGTGACATGCCCGTCGCTCCGGACGCTTGCTGCTTCGATTTGGGCGGTCCCATCGCCCGCCTGGCCGGTCCATCTGGCAGTGGAGGGTTGCGATCCATCGCCATCGGCTTTCAGGTAGTCCCGGATCACATCTGCTGTATCGCCGTCCTGAATCAGTCTTCCCTGATGGAGACGGATGGAACGTGGGCAAAGGTTGGAAAGGACGTCGAGTTGGTGGCTGACGAAGAAGATGGTTCGTCCTTCTTTCGCGAGGGCTTTCATCTTTTCGATGCATTGTTTGCGATAGACCACATCTCCTACTGCCAGAACTTCATCGACCAGAAGCACCTGGGAGCTCAGGTGGGCTGCGACGGCGAATCCGAGCCGGACATACATGCCGCTGGAGTACCGTTTAACGGGTGTGTCGATGTGTTGGGTGATGCCGGCGAAGCCGACGATATCATCGAAGCGTTGACGGATTTCCTGCCGTGTCATTCCAAGAATGGTGCCGCTCAGGAATACGTTATCCCGGCCGGTGAGCTCCGGGTGGAATCCGGTTCCAACCTCGAGCAGGCTGGATACTCTGCCGCGGAGCCATGCTTCGCCCTCGGTTGGTTCGGTGATCCGGCTGAGCAGCTTGAGCAGGGTGCTTTTCCCGGCTCCGTTTTTCCCGACGATGCCGAGGACTTCCCCTTCATTCACCGAAAAGGATACGTCGCGAAGTGCCCAGAAATCGGATGCTCTATCCGTGTGGTTCGCCTGCTTCTTGCGGAAGACCCGGCTCGAGAGGTTTTCGAGTTCTTCCCTCAGGCTGCGGGCGCCCCATTGCCCGAGCCTGTAACGTTTGCCGATGGAGTTGACTTCGATGATTGGGAGATTCATGGCGATGGGGCTCTATACGGTATCGACAAAATTGCGTTCGACCTTACCGAACAATAGCACGCCTGATATGAGGAGCAGTGTGCTGATCCCCATTCCAATCAGGGAGGTGCTCAGCGAGAAGGTCGCGCTGCCCAGCATGCTCCATCGGGTGGACTCCACCACAGTGGTCATCGGGTTGATGAGTGCTATCCACTGCAAGCGTTCCGGGATCATGGATAGCGGGTAGACGATTGGGGTGACGTAGAGCCAGAGTTGGATGATGAAGCTCTGCAGGTGTTGAAGGTCGCGGTATTTCGCTGAGAGAGCGGAAAGCCAGAGTCCGGTGCCGAGTCCGGTCATTCCCGCCTGCAATACAAAGATTGGTAGCAGGAGGGATCGCCAGGATGGAAGAAGGGCATTTCCTTCGGGCAGCATGAAGGCACACACGCCCAGAACCACAAGAAATGTCACGAACTGGATGGCCCAACCGATCAATTGGGAGACACTGGCGGAGAATGGCGCGATGATGCGTGGGAAATAGACCTTTCCGAAAAGATCGGCATTGCTCTGAAATGAGTTGCCGGTCGCCTGCAGCACGGTGGCATGGTAGTTCCATCCGAGCATGCCGCAGAGGTAGAACAGCACAGGCGGAATGCCGTCGGTGGGAAGCGCCGCCAATTTGCCAAAGATGACCGTGAAGACGAGGGTTGTCAGGAGCGGTTGAAGAACGAACCAACCGGGGCCCAGGATGGTTTGTTTGTAACGGGAGCTGAAATCCCGGTAGATCAGCAGAACGATAAGGTCCCGATAGCGGATCAGCTCTTTCAGATCGAAACTGAATAATCCGGTTTTTCGGCGAATGTGGATTTCGGGGAAGGACGATGAATCGGTCTGCATGATGGCCATGGGTCTATTCGCAAATGCTGATCATCCGCAGCATGGAAAGGTGTGGGGGACGGTTGGATTATTCTGGAAAGATCTCGGGATCGATGAGGGATGATGCATTTTCATTCGCGCCAGATTCCTGTGTGGGATGCAGGAATGATGCATGGATTTGCCGGGCGGAGCAAGACCCGTAGTGTGCAATTCCATGGGAAAAGCCCCGGATCGGATGAAAGCAATGGCAGTCTTCCTACAGAGGGCTTCACTCCGTGCGATATAACGTATCGCACTCGAATGTTGTTTTTCCTTAACTGCCCTCGGATTGGTCCGATGATCAGAGGTATAACCCTCAACTACCATGCCCCTCTTACGCATCAAACACCTCATATCGGACCTGAAGCAGGAAATCTCGGATTCCGTCCCTCCGGAGGATCAGACCCGGAGTCGGCTGGATGCAATCGTCTCGGAGATGGAAGCAGAAGTTGCAACCGAGTCTCCGCTAGTGGCGCTTCCCGAAAAGGTTTCGGACTGGGTTAAGGAATACGAGGCAACTCATCCAAAGGTCACCCGCATCCTCAATGACATTGCCACCACTTTGAGTAACATGGGAATCTAAGCTCTTTATGCTCCTGATTATATTACTCCCGAGTTCCCCGGAATGGCCCAGTATCATCCGGGACTTGAAAGAGCTATGATCGGTTGACTGTCTCCCAATGGGCTCATTGAGCAACAGGAACGCTTTTGGATGTTGGGAAGAAAACAGTTGGAACCCACATTGAGTTTTCAATAATATCCGTAACTCATCCTTTGAAGATCCTGCAATCTGATCCAATATGAACTGGACGGATTTGGGGGTGTCATCCAGTCTTTTGGGATGCGAATTGGCTACGGATACGACATTCACCGTTTGGTTGTGGGTCGCCCCCTTGTGTTGGGTGGCGTAACGATTCCCTGCGAGGTGGGGTTGGAGGGGCATTCGGATGCCGATTGCCTGACCCATGCGTTGGCGGATTCCATTTTTGGAGCGTTGGCTCTTCCGGATATCGGCCATTGGTTTCCGAACACAGATCCATCCATTCGGGGAATTGACTCCCGAAGAATTTTGGAAAAAGCGGTCCATGAGGCCCACCTTCGAGGCTGGGTGATCGGCAACGTGGACTGCGTGGTGATTGCAGAGCGTCCCCGGATCGGTGCGTTTCTGGATGCCATGAAAACGAGCCTGTCAGCCACAATGGGCATTCGCCCCGATCAGGTCGGGGTGAAAGCAACCACGAATGAAAAGGTTGGAGACATTGGCAAAGGTTTGGCGATTGCGGCTCATGCGACTTGTCTCCTGATCCGATCAGAATAAGACGGACCTGTTTTCTGGTTTTCGAATCGGTTTCGGACCCGTGGACTCGACATGCGGGTCTTTTTGCTTTTGTTCGACGATGGGCTGAAGTAAGGTTTCAACCGCACACCTAATCAGGAGCTATCAATCCATCGCATCATGTTCACCGGAATTGTTCAAGGAATCGCCACTATCACCAGTCTATCGGTGCGTCCGGGGCTGAATACTATCGGGCTTGTGTTGCCCGATGGCTACCGTGGAAATCTCCGGTATGGCGCGAGCGTGAGCGTGGATGGCGTATGCCTGACGGTGGCGGCAATCGAGGGAGATGAGGTGCGCTTTGACGTGATGCAAGAAACCCTGAGCCAGACCACGCTCGGGTCTTTGGTATGCGGTGCCCGGGTCAATATCGAGCGGTCCGCCAAGGCGGGGGATGAGATCGGGGGACACGCGGTTTCGGGGCATGTGGATACGGTTGCCGAGATTGTTGATATCCGGAAGCCGGAGAACAATACCGTGATCCGTTTCAAAGTCCCCGGACAATGGATGCATTATGTTTTCTCCAAGGGATTCTTATCCATCAATGGATGCAGCCTGACGGTGGTAAACGCGGATCGTTCGTCCTGCACATTAGAGGTATGGTTGATCCCGGAAACCCTCCGGCTCACAACTTTTGGGGAGAAAAACCCAGGCGATCGGGTGAACATCGAGATCGATCGGCAGACTCAGGCGATCGTGGATACCGTAAAGACCCTATTGAGCGATCCGGAGTTTTTGAAGGCGCACAGCGGGACGTGATCCCGATGCCGGCATTCCGCTCGTAGGATAGCGAGGACACTCCCATGGTTTATGCCATGACGCATGGGAATCCCTGATTTGAATAGCGCGGCAAGGAATGGATCCAGCAGATGGGCTGAGTCCCGACAACCTCATACCACAGAGCACGGATGCATTCAGCTGAAGCCGGTTCAGAGGGAATCCAGATCTTTGAGGATTTCGCGTGGTTGTGATCCGTTGTCAGGACCCACGATTCCACGGTCTTCCAGTGTTTCCATGATCCTTGCAGCGCGGTTGTAACCGATTCTAAGCCGCCGCTGCAACATGGAGGTACTGGCCCGCTTCGTCGTGCGAAGGACCTCGATGGCATCCGAAATCATGGAATCCGCTGCGTCATCCCCGTCATCTTCTCCGGATGATCCCGATGCTCCGTCGTCATCGCTCTCGATTTGACGTTGGATGTCCTCCGCGATACGTGGCGGACCATTTACCTTGAGGAATTCAACAATTCCGTTGAGCTCATCGTCCGACACAAAGGCCCCCTGTGCCCTGACGAGATGATGAGCGCCGGGTGGAACAAAAAGCATATCACCCTTACCAATGAGCGCATCGGCGCCTCCGCCGTCCAAAATCGTGCGACTGTCGACTTTTGATGCCACTTTGAATGCGATGCGACTGGGCAAGTTGGCTTTGATCACACCGGTGATGACGTTCACGGAGGGGCGCTGGGTTGCCAGGATCAAGTGAATGCCTGCGGCACGGGCGAGTTGGGCGAGTCGTGCGATGCAAGTCTCGATGTCCGCCGGGGCCACCATCATCAAGTCGGCAAGCTCATCGACGATGCAAACAATGTAAGGCAGCTTGCGGTTTGGCACTTCATCCAGAGCAAGCTCGTCCCGGGGGACTCCGATTGTGTTGATAGCGGATCGCTCTTCGGGCGTAAGCTGCTGATCCATGGAGTGTGCCAAATCCTTGGATTCCTGGCTCTTGATGATTTTTGCGTTGAATCCCGCGATATTGCGAACGCCCGCCTGTGCAAAGATTCGGTAACGCCGCTCCATTTCGGAGATGAGCCACTTGAGCGCATTCGGCACCCGCTTGGGATCAGTGACGACCGGGATTAGCATGTGGGGCAGCGAATTGAAAACCTGCATTTCCACGATTTTCGGATCCACCATGATGAAGCGGATGTCATCCGGGCTGGCGTGGTAAAGAAGCGACGTGATGATCGCGTTGATGCATACCGTTTTCCCTGAACCCGTGGACCCGGCAATCAGCAAATGGGGCATCTTTGTCAAATCGGCAACCAGCGGCTTTCCACTGACCTCTTTACCCAACACAACGGGAATCTCCGCTTTAGCGTCCGCCCAAGCCTTGGATTCGATGATATCGCGAACGCGGACCGATTGGGGATTTGGATTGGGTATCTCGATCCCGACGCAGCCTTTTCCCGGAACGGGAGCGAGAATCCGGACCGATTGGGCTTGCAATGCCATTGCGATATTGCGATCCAGACTGGCGATTTTTTCCACTGGCACACCCGGAGCCGGATGCAGGTCATACCGGGTAATGACGGGTCCGATATGGACTTCGCCAAGTGTGACTTTGATGTTGAATTCCTCGAGCGTCGCACGGAGGCGCTCGGCGATCATCTGGTGGTCATCCGGGTTGATTTCATCGCCGTGAGCCGACTCCTCCAACAGGTGAATCGGCGGGAACTGGTAACGTCCCTTCTTCTTCGGGTGGGAACCCTCCTTCTTCTCAGTTTTTTCGCTGGCAATGATTTTGATCGAAGACGAATCGGGCGCAGGCAATTCTGGCCTTGGCAGCGGTTTCTTGGCCAACTCTTTACGGGGCGGCGGCGGAGCGGCGACAACCGGTGCCTCCGTTTTCCTCATCGCTGCCTGACTGGCCCCGCGGGGGGGCTCGGGAAGCACAATCGGTGCAGAAACCGTTGACGGGATCCGGTCTTTTTTGAGCTGTACTTTGGGTTGATTCGAAGCTTCGTAGTCAGGATCCATCGGACTTCCAGCGGCTTCGGTTACCGGCTTTCCGAAGAGGGGACTGAGAAGCGAGCGTTTGGCTTTGAGCCCAAACGGCAAGGATACAGGCCTTAGATCGGGCAGACGGAAAACCTTCCGCTCTCCCTTGGGTTGTGACATGTAGCTGCGGTATCCCTTGAACACGAGCATGGCCATCCAGTTCAACAGGTGGATAAAGAGCATCCAGACCGGACGGAAAAGCAGGATAAAACCAGCCAGCAACACCGAACCCATCAGGAGAGTGGATCCGGCTTTTCCAAGGGAATGCTCGAGGTAGGTCTCTATGAGGAGGATTCCGATAGTTCCACCTTCACCCTGCGTTAGCGATCCGGCTGGAAAATGGGTGGCCCATCCTCCCGGCTCAGGATCACCCAATTGAAAGAGTCCACAGCTCCCGAGAATAAACACGACCGCACCCAAAACATGAGACGGAGTGACCTGCCGTTGGGCCTTTTGAATCAGGAGAGTGGCAAAGCGGATAAGGATCGGCCCGACAAACAGAGCCGACAGCCCGAGCAAACGCAAGGACCAGAATCCGGCCTCCGCTCCAATTTGACCGATCATGTTATCCCGGCCAAAATCCCCGGTTTGATTCACGGTGAAAAAACCTTGTTGATCGGGTCGGTAGTCCCATGTGGCCAGAAAATGGAGAACCCCTATCAGAAACAGAAAAGAGGCAAGCACGGGTTTGCGGCTCTGGAGACGGGGTCCAAAGGTGGCGGTGACCGGTTTTTTCCGGGTCTTTGCTCTGCGAGGTTTTGCCATGGTATCCGACAGGGAATGGCTGGAAAGCGTGTGATGGATCAGGAAGGAAAAGATACAGTCTAGAATCAAATGTGCCGAAGGATCAACCATCAAACGCAGGTTTCATTCAAGACCCTTGCCATGACGGTCATCCTTCATTCAAATGGATAGATTAATGCGAATGCTGCGTTTCTTTCCATGATTATCCAACGACTCAAAAAGCATCCTCTGGTCCGATTTGTTCTTTTTCCGTTGATCTGGGTTCGTCGTCTTTGGCTTCGCTCAAATGAACGGCGCTTTGACCGGGCATTCGAGCGGATTTTGGGGCGGGTGAAATCGGCTTCGCTCGAAGTTGAGCTTGCTGAGTTTGATGGGGTGTTTTCCATCGGACGTGATTCGCTGCTGCTTAAGTCGGTGATTCGGGAAGGCTCTTATGAACCGGAGCTTGCCGAACTGGTGCGGAAACACCTTGACCGTAACCGGGACGCATTGGATGTGGGAGCCAATGTGGGTTTTTTCTCCGTTCTGATGGGGAAGCTTCTGGCATCCGGAGGTGGAAGGGTCTGCTCGGTGGAGCCGACTCCGGGGGCGCTCCGGCGCCTGCGTGCCAACCTCGAACGCAACGGTGTTTCGAATGTGGTGATTCAGGAGGGTGTGTTGGGAGCAAAGGCGGGGTTGGTCTGTTTCAACGTGGTGGAAGGACGCGAGGAATACTCATCCATGCGTCCGATTCAGCACACGCACGCGCTTCAATTCGATACGCTTGAGATACAGGCTCCCTGTCGCACATTGGACTCTCTTGTTGAAGAACATGGATTGAATCCCGGTTTCGTGAAGATGGATGTGGAAGGTGCCGAGTGGGACGTCTTTCAGGGAGCGGTTGTCACGCTTTCAAAATACCGTCCGGTGATCCTTGCGGAATTGGATGACCGGTTGTTGTCCGGTTTCGGGACTTGTTGTGCCAATGTATGCCGTTTTCTGGAAGAGCAGGGTTATCAAGTCTTGGATGCCCGGACTGGCGGAGCTGTTAGGGGAAGGCAGGGCGACACCATATTGGCGGTCCCAGCGAAAGGGGTTGCGAGTCAATCCGCAAAACAGGATCCGGCGAAATGAGTGCTCCACGGGTAAGTGTGATCATGCCCGTTTACAACGGGGAGAAATACCTCCGGTCTGCGGTGGAAAGCATCCTCCGGCAGACCTTCCGCGATTTCGAATTGATGGTTGTGGACGATGGCTCCACTGATGGCACGTCCGGAATTCTGACGTCCATCCGTGATCCGAGGCTGAGAGTTCTCAGGCAACCTTCGAATATGGGGGTAGCCGCGGCGCTGAATCGTGCCATGTTCGAGGCGCGGGGGGAGTTCGTTTTGCGGATGGATTCGGATGATCTTGCGGTTCGGAACCGTTTGGAATTGCAGGTCCGGTTTCTTGAGGCACATCCGGAGGTGGCCTTGTGTGGTGGTTCGGTGAAACGGTTTGGCGAAGTCAGGGGCATCGTGCGTTATCCCGGCACCCGTGCCGGAATTCAGGCGCAGATGCTCTTTAATCCTCCATTTGCGCATCCTGCGGTGGCTTGGAGGCGGAGTGCTTTTGATGAACTCGGGCTCTGCTACGAAGATGAGATTCCGACTGCGGAGGACTACGACCTATGGGTCCGTGCCTGTCGGGTTCTGGAGGCCGCCAATATGGATCCTGTGCTGCTGCACTATCGGGTGGATCACAAAGTCAAACTGAGTGCATACGTTGTTCAGCAAATCGAGGGCGCTCGCAGGATACGGAGGGATTTGCTGGGGCCTTGGAGTGCTTCCATTACAGTGGCGGAATGGGAGGTGTTTCACCGGATTTGTGAGGGTTCGAATGCTGGCGGAAGAAAACAGTGGATGGATGGCCTGAACTGGCTATCAAAAATGGCTGTGTTGAACCGTGAGATTCCCTTGGTGGATTGCGAGTGCCTGTCGAGCCGATTGGCGGTGTATTTGTATGATTGGACGTTCTCCCACCTCAGCGATGTGTCGATGCGGGATATCATGTCGCTTTCGGTCAGGCAGCGCCGGTCGGAGCCGTTTCTTTCCGGCAATCGCATCCGGTGCCTTTTGATTCGCAAGCTTATGCTACCCGGGAGGCACCGATGAAGGGTGCGTCTGACAGTCCGGATGACGGACCTCCGGATGTGCTTCATGTCAATATTTCGGACGGGGGAGGTGGTGTCGGTCGCGCCGCGTATCGTCTGCATCGCGGGCTACTGGGGCTGGGAGTGCGGTCCCGCATGTGGGTGGATCATAAGACCACTGATGATCCGACGGTGTGGGGCCCAGAATCCTCTTTAGGAAAGTTGTATGCCCGGGCCCGGTCGAGAATCGACAAATGGCCGGCCTGTCTTTGCTGGCATTCACATTGGAACTACTACTCGTTTAACTTTTTGCCCAATCCCCGGATGCATCAGATCTGGAGAACCATCCGCCCGAGGTTGGTGCATCTCCATTGGTTTGGCGACGGAATGCTTCCAGTTCAGTATTTCCGGCACTTTGATTGTCCGGTTGTTGCGACCCTTCATGGGCGGTGGCTTTTCAACGGTGCCCAGCACCTGCACAGTGATCAGTCTCCCCGATTTGTGGAAGGTTTTCTTCCGTCCAATCGTGACCCGCTGGACGGTGGATTGGACGTGGACGCATGGACATGGAAACGCAAGTGCGATGCTTTGGACCAGCTGAAATGGAACATTGTTACCTTGAGCCGTTGGATGGAAAGGGATGCGTGCCGCAGTCGAATTCTGGGGCGCCATCCAGTGGTGCGGATTCCCAATGGAGTTGATCCGGATGTATTCCGGCCCATGGACCAAGTGAAAGCGCGGGAGGATTTGGGACTGGAGGCCGGCAAACGCTACATTCTTTTTGGAGCAAATTTCGCGGTTCAAGATCGCAACAAAGGGTTCGGGGATTTTGTCGAAGCGATGCGCCTTCTCGAAGGCAAGCTTCCAGACGGAGTTGAAGTCATTGTGTTTGGATCCAACCATCCCGGAGGCGCGCTACCCTACGCGATCCCAACCCGTTTTCTCGGATTTATCAAAGAGGAAGCGAGGATGGCTTCGGTCTATTCTGCCGCCGATGTTTTTGTGCTCCCTTCCCATCAGGATAACCTGCCGAACACCGTCATGGAATCCCTCTCCTGCGGAACTCCCTGTGTCGCATACAATGTGGGCGGGGTCTCCGATATGGCCGAACATCAAACGAATGGATGGC
>JAQVLM010000058.1 GCA_028704125.1 Opitutales bacterium | reverse complement strand
GGGCAATCCGGCTTGTTTCAGGTAGCTCCGGATTTGCTTTTCCGAAATACCATCGAAGACAGGAGTCGCAACCTTGAGTCCAAGCTTTTTACATGCCCAGCCAAGGTGAGTCTCAAGAACCTGCCCAACGTTCATTCGCGAAGGCACCCCAAGAGGATTCAGACAGATTTCAATCGGCGTTCCATCGGGCAGAAACGGCATATCCTCCACTGGAACAATCCGGGCAACAACCCCCTTGTTTCCGTGGCGTCCTGCCATCTTATCCCCAACCTGGATCTTGCGCTTGGTGGCTACATAAACCTTGACGTTCTTGATGACGCCCTGGTCCACGCTGTCCCCCTTCTCGACCGCTTCAATCTTGCGTTCACGCTCCCGATCCAATTCGTCGAACTTCGTCTGGAAGTTTCTGACAATTTCCATCACCTTAATGCGAACAGGAGATGGATCGATCTCAATGTATTTTGAGACGGCGGCCAAACGGCGCAACAGTGTCTTCGTGATCTTACGATTCTGCGGGATGATCGTCTCACCGGTTTCGCCGTTTCTGACATCCAACGGGATCTTTTCGCCAAGCAGAATATTCGACAAAGCTTCCGTGAGCTCTTCCCTACGTTTGTCCTGTTGCGAGCGATACTCCTCTGTGATCTTTTTGATCTGGCGTCGACGATCCGACGGAGACAATTTCTCGCTTTCTCCATCCACCCGACTGGAAACCTTAACGTCCATCACAATACCCTGGACACCCGATGGCACGGTCAACGAGGAGTCTTTAACATCTGCGGCTTTTTCACCGAAAATCGCACGCAGCAGTTTTTCCTCGGGAGCCAATTCGGTCTCGCTCTTCGGCGTGATCTTACCCACCAGGATGTCGCCCGGCTTCACTTCCGCTCCCACGCGAATCACCCCATCGTGATTGAGGTTTTTCAGGGCCTCTTCACCGACATTTGGAATATCGTAAGTGATTTCCTCAGGTCCGAGTTTCGTGTCGCGTGCCGTGACCTCAAACTCCTCAATGTGAATGGAGGTATAGACATCTTCCTTGATCAGTTTCTCGCTGAGCAGAATCGCGTCTTCGAAATTGTATCCGTTCCAAGGCATGAAAGCCACCAAAACATTCCGTCCAAGTGCGAGTTCGCCTTTGTCCGTGCAAGCCCCGTCCGCGATAACCTGGCCCTCGGACACCTTTTCCCCTTTCTTGACAATCGGCTTTTGGTTGAAGCAAGTTCCCGCGTTGGAACGCATGAACTTACGCAGCTCATACACGTAAACGCCTTTCTTCGGATCCGTCTTCAAATAGCGATCCACCTTCGGCATTTTTCCGTCTGCGGTCACAATGATCCTACGGGCGTCCACTGACGCCACAATTCCATCGATATCCGCGATGGCCACCGTCTTCGAGTCACGCGCAACACGAGCTTCCAAACCGGTTCCCACCATCGGGGCCTGAGTCTTAAGCAAAGGAACCCCTTGGCGTTGCATGTTCGAACCCATCAATGCGCGGTTCGCGTCGTCGTGCTCAAGGAACGGAATAATCCCTGCCGCAATCGACACCAACTGCTTCGGCGACACATCCATGTAGTCCACCTTGTCACCCGAAAGCTCGAGAACTTGATCCCGGTAACGACAAGTGACCCGACCAACCAGCATTCCGTTCTCATCGATTTCGGAATTCGCCTGGGCGATCTTATGCGGCTCTTCCTGGTCCGCATTCAAATACTCCACTTCATCGAGCACCTTTCCATTTACCACCTTGCGGTATGGAGTCTCGATAAACCCGAATTCATTCACCCTCGCATAGGTGCTGAAGGAATTGATCAAACCAATGTTCGGACCTTCAGGAGTCTCAATCGGACAAATGCGCCCATAATGACTGGGATGAACGTCACGAACTTCAAACCCGGCCCTTTCACGATTCAAACCACCGGGACCGAGAGCCGAAAGCCTTCTTTTGTGGGTCAACTCCGCCAACGGGTTGATCTGATCCATGAACTGGCTCAACTGGCTCCGCGCAAAAAAGTCCCGGATCACAGTCGTCAATGCCTTCGCATTGATCAGCTTCTGCGGCGTAATGGTGTCGATGCTCTGATCATACATCGTCATCCGCTCTTTGACCAACCGCTCGGTACGGGCCAATCCCAAACGACACTGGTTCGCGAGAAGCTCACCCACTGTACGGATACGCCGACTCCCCAGATGATCGATATCATCGACAAAACCATCGCCCCTCTTGAGCCGACTCAGATACTTGGTTGCAGCGACAATGTCCTCGACGTTGATGATCCGGGTTTCCAGATCCGTTGACAATCCAAGCTTCTGGTTGATTTTGTAACGCCCAACGCGACCCAAATCATAACGCTTCGGATCCTGAAACAAACGTTTCAGCAATTGGGTTGCGTTCGCTACTGTCGGTGGCTCACCGGGACGTAGCCTTTTATAAATATCCTTAAGGGCCTCCTCACGGTTGCGGGTGGGATCCTTTTTGAGGCAACGCACAATCACGCCCTCATCCACTTCGGTGTCGATCACACGGACATGCTTGATGTCGGCGCGCTCAAACGAGCGGATGATCGTCTTGGTCAACGGCTCAAAAGCGCGGGCAAGAACCACACCTTTGTCCGCATCGACAATATCCTCCACCAACACATAATTGGAAACGTTTTCCAGATTAAGTGCAGCGGAAACCTCCATGTCATGGAGATCATAGAAAAGGTTCAGAATCTCAAAGTCAGAACTGAATCCAAGCGCACGCAACAACGTCGTGATCAGGAACTTGCGGCGCCTGCGGCGGCGATCCAAATAGACGTAAAGCAAGTCATTCTGGTCAAACTGAACCTCCAGCCAGGTTCCACGGTCCGGAATAATCCGGAACGAATAGAGCGCCTTGCCACTGGTGTGCATCGCCTTCTCGAAGCATAGCCCGGGAGACCGGTGCAATTGATTCACGATGACACGTTCAGCGCCATTGATAATGAAACTCCCGCGCTGGGTCATCATGGGCAACTCGCCCATATAGATTTCTTCTTCTTTCGTCTGGTTATCCTCGCTCAGCGAAAGGCTCACATGCAGCGCGATCGTAAAGCTGATCCCTTCACGAATGCACTCAATTTCCGAATGCGGACACTCCGTCAATCGGTATTCCTTGAACTTGAGCACGCAACGCGAATCATAGCTTTCAACGGGAAACACCTCGTTGAACACTGCCTGAAGGCCCTTGTTCGCCCTTTGAGAAGGGGCTATGTCATGCTGGAGAAACTCCTTGAAAGACTCGATCTGATGTTCGATCAGATTCGGTGGTTGAATCACTTCCTTAATTCTTCCGAAGCTTATGCGGTCACTCATAATATGGGCCTTGTTTGGAAACAGACGGTGTGCTCAGGTAAACGCTAAAAACAACAAAAAGCCAGTGGGGAGTCCTTTCGGAACTCCCACTGGATTTTTGGAAAATAGATCTATGGTATAATCGATCCAATCGTTACTTGATCTCGACTACAGCGCCAGCTGCTTCGAGCTTCTTCTTGATATCAGCAGCATCGTCCTTGGTGGTAGCTTCCTTAACCGTCTTAGGTGCACCTTCCACCAGATCCTTTGCTTCCTTCAGACCGAGACCCGTGATCGCGCGGATTTCCTTGATCACATTGATCTTGTTTGCGCCGATCTCCTTGAGGATCACGTCAAACTCAGTCTGTTCTTCCTTGGGAGCTTCTTCAGAAGCCGCCGCAGATGCGGGTGCTGCTGCCACGGCCACCGGAGCAGCTGCGCTTACGCCCCACTTCTCCTCGAGAGCCTTGACAAGACCTGCAATCTCCAATACG
Source organism: Opitutales bacterium (assembly GCA_028704125.1). Lineage (GTDB taxonomy): Bacteria > Verrucomicrobiota > Verrucomicrobiia > Opitutales > JAFGAQ01 > JAFGAQ01. The sequence continues at coordinate 6,917 of JAQVLM010000058.1, read as the reverse complement.
GACTGACTGCTGAGCCATTCGATTACTTCTTCTTTAGTGATATTTGCCATACTTACTCCTTGCCCGGTTAGTGAGGCCACGTGTTGGCCCGTTTAAGAGATACTCTCCTAACGAAGGCGTTTGGGTTATAGTGATGATGAAAAAAATGTTCCCACTCTTCAGGCAGCTTCGCCCTTGGAGTCCGCATATGCTTTGAGCACCGTTACCACGCTCTGCGGAACCGCATTGAGCACCGAAACCATGCGTTGTGCCGGGGTATTGAGCAAGCCGAGCAGCTGCGCCCTGAGCACTTCCAGCCCTGGCAGCTTCGAGAGCGACTCGATCTCGTCGACACTCATCATGCGATCGCCCAAGCTTCCGCCACGCATCTCAACCTTGTCTTTGTCCTTATTGAACTTCAACAGGATCTTGGCGACTTCGGATGGGTTGGCCCCGCCCGAAACCATTGCAATCTGCCCGGCCAAAATTGGCTTGTAGTCGGGCAGGTTCAACGATTTCGCAGCTTGGTTCAGGATGCTGCTCTTAATGACGTGAAACTCGGCCTTCTGCGGTGCGAGTCGCGAGCGAAGCTCGGCAGTCTCCTTCACCGTCAAACGGTGAAAACTCGTCAGGAAGACATAGTCTGTACCCTTGAGTCGTTCTGCGATTTCTTCTACTAAAAATTTCTTTTCCGGTCTCATGGAATCGATTATTCAGATGCTAATACAGTTTCGATACGGACAGCGGAATCAACCAACTGTCGCAGCATACTCTGCTCCGGAAACACGAACTCCTGGAGACATCGTGGCGCTAAGGGTCATGCTCTTGATAAACCGTCCCTTGAATATTTCCGGCTTTGCCTTGGCAAGAACCTGAACGGCCTCTTTCGCATTTGCGAGAAGGTTTTCTTTCGCGAAAGACCGCTTACCCACGACGATGGACACATTGGCTGTCTTGTCCATCTTGAACTCAACACGCCCAGCCTTCACTTCCGTAATTGCTTTCGCAACGTCATCGGTTACCGTTCCCGATTTGGGATTCGGCATCAAACCGCGGGGACCCAAAACCCTGGCAACCGGTTTAACCGATGCCATCGCCTTCGGAGTCGCCACCGCAACGTCGAACTCAAGCCAACCGCCCTGAATTTTCGCAATGAGATCCTCCAGTCCAGCGTGGTCCGCTCCGGCCGCCAAAGCTTCCTCCGGGTTTTCCGTGAACACGAGTACCGTTACCTTCTTCCCACTTCCGTGAGGCAGGCTGACGGTGCCACGCACCATCTGGCTACTCTGTTTCGGATCGACTCCGAGATACGCGGATACTTCCACCGTCTCGTCGAACTTTGCCTTGGGCATTTTGCTCAGAATGTCGACCGCATCCGACAAGGAGTAATCCTTGGTGAGGTCGGCAACCTTTACAGCTTCCCGATAACGCTTACTGGTCTTTCTCATGGTATTCCTATTCTTGCCTTCCCTGGTGATCAATCGACCACTTCTATCCCCATGCTTCTAGCAGTACCCATGATGATACGGGCAGCATGTTCGGGGTCACTGGCGTTCAAATCGTTTTTCTTTGTCTGCACAATTTCCGCAATCTGCTTGCGGGTCACTTTGCCAACCTTATCCCGGTTCGGTACGGCCGAACCCTTGGGCAATCCTGCCGCTTTCTTAAGCAAAACAGCCGCCGGTGGACTTTTCAGAATGAAGCTGAAAGAACGGTCAGCGTAGACACTGATCACCACTGGCAGAATCAGCCCGGCCTGTTCTTTTGTCCTTGCGTTGAAGTCCTTTACGAAAGCCATAATGTTCACCCCGTGTGAACCCAGTGCGGGTCCCACCGGCGGTGCCGGAGTAGCTGCTCCAGCGGGCAGCTGGAGTTTGATCTCACCTACAATTTTCTTTGCCATTGCCTTTAATCCTCTCGCTTTTGTACCTGCCAGTACTCAAGTTCCACTGGCGTAAACCGTCCAAATATTGATACAGAGACTTTCAATTTGCCCTGCTCGGGACTCATTTCATCGATCTTTCCTGTCAAGTCGACAAACGGCCCGTCCACAATCTTAACTTCCTCGCCCAACTCAAACTCGATCTTGGGCTTTTCCTTACCTTCGGACTCCTTGACCTGACGAAGAATACGGTCAATTTCTTCCGTCTTCAAAGGAACCGGGTTCTCTCCTCCTACAAAATTGATGACGCCTTGGGCGTCCTTTACAAAATACCAGGCCTTCTGGTTCAATTTGCCATCGTCGTCATACAGACGCATGTGCACGAAAATGTAGCCTGGATAAAACCGACGCGTCCGTTGGGACTTTTTTCCGTTTTTGATCTCGCTCACGACCTCAGTCGGCATGAGCACGTCATAAACGCAGTCCCCCATCTCCTCGACTTTGATAAACTTGTCCAGATACGCCTTGGCCTTCCCTTCCTGATTGGAAAGCGTCTGCACGGCATACCACGCGGGACCGGATACTTTTGGGGAACGATTCATTGGATTTGCGGATTTTGAAAGCGGGAGTTTCTTGCCAACCTCATTTCACCCGGTTGGTGAAGAAATCAATCCAGTTGACCAGTGAAAAGTCAGCCACGGCTGTGAATAGACCCAGTATGGCGATACCCACGAGGACCACAATTGTGTAATTCCACAATTCCTTCCAAGTCGGCCATGAGGACTTTTTCAACTCCGATACCGTCTCCCCACCAAAGTGGCGGACTCCCCGGAAAAAGCCTGCGATTCCTTTAAACATAGTCTGTGAATTTGCCCGATTAAACTTTCAAAAATGGCAGGAGAAGAGGGACTCGAACCCCCAACCAACGGTTTTGGAGACCGCTACTCTACCAATTGAGCTATTCTCCCGTGAAAGGTTGTTCAATCCGGGACTGGCGTCCATTTGGTCGCCAGTCCCGTCTCTAAATCCTTGATTGCGTAAATCAGACGATCACTTCGATCACCTGACCGGCACCAATCGTCCTTCCGCCTTCGCGGATGGCGAAACGCTGTCCCTTTTCCATAGCGATGGCCTTGTGCAACTCGATTTCGATCTGCAAGTTGTCACCCGGCATCACCATTTCTACACCTTCTGGAAGCTGCACGATACCTGTAACGTCAGCGGTTCCGAAGAAGAATTGAGGACGGTATCCCTTGAAGAAAGGAGTATGACGTCCGCCTTCGTCCTTGCTCAGGACGTAGATCTGCGCCTTAGCCTTGGTGTGTGGCTTGATGGAGCCCGGCTTCGCGATCACGTGGCCGCGCTGTATGTCCTTCTTGTCTACACCGCGGAGCAAAAGTCCAACGTTGTCGCCGGCTTGTCCCTGGTCAAGCAACTTGCGGAACATTTCAACACCCGTTACCACTGTCTTGCGGGTATCAGCCAAACCGACGATTTCAACTTCTTCGCCAACCTTGACAACACCACGCTCAATACGACCGGTTGCAACCGTTCCACGACCTGTGATCGTGAAAACGTCTTCAACCGACATCATGAACGGCTTGTCGGTTGCACGCTCAGGTTCTTCGATTTCAGCGTCAATCGCGTCCATCAGATCCTGAACGCAAGCCTTACCTTCGTCGGTCAGGTTCAAAGCAGCCAATGCCGAACCGCGCACCACGCGAGCATTGTCGCCGTCAAATCCATACTTGCTCAACAAGTCGCGGATTTCCATTTCCACCAACTCGAGCAGTTCAGGGTCGTCGAGCAGGTCAACCTTATTGAGGAACACCACGATTTTAGGCACACCGACCTGCTTTGCGAGCAGGATGTGCTCACGGGTCTGAGGCATTGGGCCATCGTCAGCACCCACAACCAGAATCGCGCCGTCCATCTGAGCGGCACCAGTGATCATGTTCTTGACGAAGTCCGCGTGTCCCGGACAGTCGACGTGTGCGTAGTGGCGCTTGTCCGACTCGTATTCGACGTGCGAAACAGCAATCGTCACGATCTTCGATGCATCACGAACAGTACCTCCCTTTGCGATATCCGCGTAGGACTTGCCTTGGGCCAAGCCCTTACTGGACTGCACCGCCAGAATCCCGGCAGTCAGAGTGGTTTTGCCGTGGTCGATGTGTCCGATCGTTCCCACGTTCAAGTGCGGTTTTGTTCTTTGGAATGTTTCCTTAGCCATGAATGGTCGTTTGGAGTTACTACTGTTGGTGAATTCGATTTTCTAAACTGGAGCCCACGAGCGGAATCGAACCGCCGACCTCGTCCTTACCAAGGACGTGCTCTACCGACTGAGCTACATGGGCCTGAAATTTGGAAAGTGGATACTATCGTTCTGTCGAGACTGAAGTGGTTTCAAAAATGAATAAACATCAAAAAATGGAATCTCATCATTCCCCCGTCAATAAAAATCTCTGCGATTCCTTTCAAAAAGCTAGTTCACAATCGTGAACATCAAGTCGGCTGAAGAAACCACCTGGCCGGCAACCTTGCATTCAGCGGAAGCCATTCCCATTTTTCCAGCTCTGGTTTTTTTCATTTCCACCTCAATCCGGATTTGGTCACCGGGTTCCACGGAACGCCGGAATTTCACCGCATCACAGCTCATGAACAGGGCAACCTGGCTCGCCTTCCCGATCATCTTCAAAAACAGAATCCCTGCAGCCTGCGCCATCGCCTCAATCTGCAGAACGCCTGGCATCACGGGCTGGGCGGGAAAATGCCCAACAAAATAGGGTTCGTTGATCGTCACGTTCTTGATGGCCACCAATCGATTGCCATCGATCTCAAGAACCCGGTCCACCATCAGAAACGGATACCGGTGCGGCAAGGCTTTGAGCACTTCGTGAATCGCCATGCTTCCAATCCCGTTTTCGGTCTCCGTGCTCAAGGCGTGGCTTTCAGCAAGTGAGGTGCCTTTCCCCGCAACAACCGGACCCGTAGCCACAACAGCAGGAGCAACCACTTCCGCCTGAGGAGCCGCTTGAATCGATTCCGCCATCAAGCGTGCCATCCGGCTGTTGATCGCATGACCCGGCTTCACTGCAATCACATGCCCTTTGAAATGGGCACCGGCCAAACTAAGGTCGCCGACCAAATCGAGAATCTTGTGCCGCACAAACTCGTTCTCGAAACGCAAGGGTTCCTTGGAAAGCACCTTGTCATCCTTGATCACCAATGCGCTTTCCAGACTACCTCCTTTGATTTTCCCCATTTGAATGAGGGACTCAATGTCTTCGTAAAAAGTAAAGGTCCGGGCCGCAGCAATCTCGTTCACATAGGATTCAGGATCCAAATCGATCGAATAGTACTGCGTAAAACGTCCCTTGGAGTCCGAAAACGTGCACGAAATCCTGAACCCGTCATAAGGCAAAACAACAATCGAACGATCCGCCTCCACCACGGACAGAGGCGTTCCAATCGCATGAATCTGCCTTGGAGCGTCAAGATTCTCCACCCCCGCCTTGCGGATCATCTCCACAAATGCTTTCGATGAACCGTCCATAATTGGAGGCTCACTCCCGTCCAGCTCGACTATCGCATTGTCCACACCCATGCCCCGCAAGGCACTGACAACATGCTCAACGGTATGGACTTTGGCGTGCCCGGATACCAGCGTGGTGTTGCGCACCAAATCCCCAACGTTTGAACAGTGCGCCTGGATTTCAGGGGAACCGGGCAAATCACTTCTCCGGAAAACGATTCCTTGGTTTGCCGCAGCAGGAAGCAGCTTCAAATTCACACGCTCTCCCGTGTGAAGGGAGACGCCTTGTGTCTCGATCGCTCTTGAAAGGGTTCTCTGCTTGATTTCCATCATTCCTATTTCGTTTCAACTCCGGATAATTATTGGACCTCACCTGAAATTGAGGTGCAATCCTCAACATCCCGGTACATGTCAAGGTTGCTAGCGTTGAATTCAATTTTCACTTTGCAAGCCAATTCCCGGATGTCCCTGCATAGAAACCGGGTCACGCGATAGGAATTGTCGTTCCTCTTCTCCACTTCGAAACCAACCAGCAAATGGATCGCATCTTCCAATACTTTGGGATCGGGGCTGTTCGACAAATAGAAAGCCCGGTGCGATGAAGTCCGGCTCTGCGCGGAATAGGTCTTCACCTCAAGATAGTATACCTGCCCTTCCAATTCGACCCTCAAATCAGGATAACCGGAACGTTGCGTCCTGCCGGTTCGTGTCTTTGGCAAAGCAGCCGATATCCCGGACACCCGAAACGCTTCCATCAGGCAGTCTTCAACCTTTGTGCTGATCTCATTCATTCGATCAGCCGAACAACCACTTTGATTGAATGTATCAGCCGCACGGAGAATGACCTCCCGGAATTTCTCACGATGCTGTCCATCCCACGGCAATGCACGCTTTCCGAAGGCTTTTTCCACTATGGTTTCGACCGACAAACGGGCATCCCGATGACCCGTCCCAAAGAGTATATCCTGCACTTCGCCACTGTTCCCGCAAAGATCCGCGAGCGGTAATCCAGCCAAACCTACACATGCGACAAGGAGAGCCTTACGATACCGCAGCATCCACCACCCGAGGCGCCAGGATCCACTGCAAAGGGACTTATTCATGCTGATTTCTCAGGGTTCGGACACTGGAAAGCGATGTCCAACCGGAAGACCCGAGGATCCTGCATAAAACAGGTCCCCCACCGTTGCACGGGCAACATGGTGAACCTGATCCGTCAATTGATTCAAGACCTGTTCAACCAAGGCCTCAATCAAACCGGATGAACCCGACTCGACACGGTGCGCACTGCCCTCCCATAACAGCTGACCCGTCCGTATGTCGACCAGACTTGCCCGGATTCCAACCTCAACCTGGCTGGCGAAAACCATGTATTTCGATCCGTATCGCTCTACCACGAGATACATAACCGCATCTGCCCCGAAAACATCCCCAAGCTTGTCCAAAGGGATCCCATGCATCTCATCGGGTACAGTCACCCCATTCTCCCTCATGATCCGGTCCACAACGGCCACAGGATAC
>JAQVLM010000522.1 GCA_028704125.1 Opitutales bacterium | reverse complement strand
CATGGCCGAACTCGACACCTTTTTTGTCATCCCGCAAGCAAGAGGCCGGTCCGTCGGTCATCTATTGTTCACCGCCTTCCAAAATTGGTACGATGAGCAAGGCTACGAAAGGTTATCGGTCCGGGTATCCGCAGGCAACGCCAATGCCATTCAGTTTTATCACAAACACGGTTTCTCGGACTACGATCTCATCCTTGAGCGTCCAATCAGATTGAATTCCTGAGCAAAAAACACTCCCTCTTGATACGTGTGAGCAGTCCTAATCACCCGAATTCACCGGAAAAAACACGAAAAATGCCCGATATCGCCCTAAAAATGCGGCTTTGAGGGCTTTTTTTCGCATAAAGGACTTGAACAATTTGTCGGGTTGATGAATGCTACGGCTAGATTCTATCCCCAAAAGGTAGCAGAGTTATTAATCTCAACCAATAATCCTCATTCACACACCTATGAATAAATCAGAACTGATCGAGTCCATCGCTAAGCACTCCGGATTGACCCAGAAAGATTCGGAAAAGGCCCTCGACGCCTTCATGGAATCCGTAAAGATTTCCCTCAAGAAGGGTGATGCAGTGCAACTCATCGGATTCGGAACCTTCAGCGTAGGTCAGAGGGCAGCCCGCACAGGCGTAAACCCCAAGACCAAGGCCAAGATCAAGATCCCTGCCGCAAAGACTGTCAAGTTCAAGGCTGGTTCCAAGCTCAAGGGAGTATTGTAACCCGAATTGCATCCTGCGGAATCAGCCTTCGGGAGAAGGTCTTAGCGTTCCCCATAGGATACATTTTAAGGCTGCCGGTTAATCCGGCGGCCTTTTTTTTGCGTATTTTGTCCGCCCCTCGCGGGAACAACAAAGGTATTCTGTATCCCGTCAGGTTGCCCGCTCAGAAATGGGAGGATCAGGAAACCGATTCGGATACCGGATCAACCACGTTTTCGAGCATCCGCCGTCCGGGTATCATGGCTTGCAACGCAAATGCGATCCCACCCCCGACCAGATAAAGGTAGTAGGTGAACAAACGCCACAACACGACCACCATCAGGGCAATACCTCCACCCATCAGCGGATTCAAAACCAGTGAAGACAGCAGCTCGACACTTCCCCCTCCACCCGGCACCACAACCACGAGCGAGAGCGCAAAGAGACTGCCCTGCAACAAAAACAATGCCAAGGGATTGATCGAAAAACCCATCGCGTGCACCAATAGCACCAACACTCCGTACCGACAGGTCCATTGAACTGCCGCAATCGCCACCACGAGCGCGCAGGTTTTCTTGTTCCTGATCCAAAGATCTCCCATGGAATCCGTCCATTTCCGGTACCACACCCGAATCGAATCAATCGATCGATGACTGTGTCGCTCCGCCTTCCCTTTGCGCATTCTGCCCATCCGCCATATCGCAATACCCGTAAGCACGGCGCCTGCCACTGCAATCAACCCCATCCCGAACGGGTGCCCTTTCGTTGGCTCCAATAGTTCGCCTAGATGCGACCATGTGCCTCTGATCCAACCCGCAAATGGCTCAAGATGCAGCAGCGCAGCCAACCCGAAGGGCGCTAGCAGTGCAAAGAAAAGGGAATCCGCCGCAACATCCGTTCCAAACATCGCCATGGATTTCATCGCCGGAATGCCTTGACGTTTCTGCAGCAAAACCCGAACCCCTACTCCACCGATCCCACCGGGGGTCGCGGCAATCGCAAACTCCGAGGACAAAGTGATCCCAATCGCACGCATCAGGCTCATGTGATGCCCGAGCGTCCGCGCCATGATCCAGGTCCGCAGCCCATTGCAAATCCATGCCAAACCGATCATGCCAAACAGCCCGATTGTCAGCAGGGGTGAGATTTCGGAAATCCGGCTCCAATCCACCGCCTCTCCATTCAAACGCACCACCAAAAACAAAGCCAACAGGCTACAAAGCAACCCGATCCCGATTCGCCAGAGATTCTGAATCGAAACCTTGACCGGAAATGCTTGACCGCCCCTCGTCTGCTCATCAACCGGAACAGCCATATCCGGATCCGGGAGCACATTTCCTCCCTCCTGCTTTCGCACAGGGTTCTGTATGTCAGCTGGCATTCAGCACCTCTTCAATTTGAGGCATCGGACGCTGCGAACAATCCGACAACACTTTTGATACCCGCTGAACGTCATGGCCCTGGCACAGACTGTGGTAATATCCCAGGTTGCGTTCGAAAACGGCACGCGTGGAATGCCCGCTGCGCATCACCTCCCACTCAAGGCATTTGGCATCATGGGAGAGTGGCGCACGCACAACATTCGCCATCGCCTGCGCAAATCCTCCGATATCACCCTCCCGGACCAGCTTCGAATACCGGTTGCATGCCGAAGCATCATCCAAACCGGACCCACTGAATGCCACCACTTGGCACCCGCAGGCCGCAGCTTCGATTACCGCCAGCCCAAAGGTTTCCCCCCGTCCCGCATGTACGAAACCATCACACGAGCGATAGATCTCCGCCAGCTTCGTCCGGTCCGCTTCATACGGAAGCCAGTCCACCTGCACTCCGATCTGCCGCGCAATCGATTCCAATCTGGGTTTGTCCTCGCCGTCTCCGACGATCAACAGCCGTGCATGGATTCCGTCCCGGATCAGCCGGGCATATGCGTCCAAAAGGAGATGGATCCGTTTTTCCGCTGCCAAACGACC
>JAQVLM010000521.1 GCA_028704125.1 Opitutales bacterium | reverse complement strand
TTTGAGGGAGGGAAACGCGGTTTTGCGGGTCTGAAGCGGAGAAACCGCGGATCGGGTGTATCTGCGGAAGGCGATACCGAATGATGAAGGCGTCCGGAAAAGTCGCGGTAACCTGCGGTGATCCTGCGGGCGTCGGGCCTGAGGTGATCCGGGATGCGCTCCGTCTGCATCCGGAGTGGATCCCGGATGTGTGTGTGTTTGGGTGGGAGACATGGACTTCCCTCTTGCGGGCTGAACTGGGTGTGGAAACCCGCTGTGTTGCGGATCCGGTGGGCGGTGTTCATCCTGGTTCTCCGGATGTTGATGGCTCAAGGGTCGCGTTATGGGCGATGGAAGCGTCGGCCCGTGCTTGTGTGGCGGGTGAGTGCCGGGCGGTTGCGACTGCTCCGGTTAGCAAGCATTGGATGCGGCAGGCGGGCATGATGACACCCGGGCAAACTGGGTTTTTCGCCAATCAATGGGGTGGTGTTCCTACCATGGCTTTTATTTCCGGCGAAATGAAAGTGGCGCTTGTGACATGGCATGTGCCGTTGCGGGATTTGTGGAAGCATTTGACCACAGAGGCGATTCAGCGAACGGTGCGCGATCTTGTGGGGGTACTGCACCGGTTGGGAATCCGGCGGCCCCGTATCGCTGTATGCGGTCTGAATCCACATGCAGGCGAAAACGGACAAATGGGCGATGAGGAACTGGTGTTGATCCAGCCTGCAATTCATGCAATCGATGATTTGGAAGCCGACCTGTCCGATTGCCTTCCATCGGACACCGTGTTTTTCCGGCATCGCAGGGGTGATTTCGACGGAGTGGTTGCGCTTTATCACGATCAGGGCTTGGCCCCACTCAAAACGATTGCCTTTGACGATGCCGTTAACACGAGCCTTGGTCTCCCGTTCGTGCGGACGAGTCCGGACCATGGCACCGGATTTGACATTGCCGGTAAGGATCGCGCGAGTGCCCGTAGCATGGAAGCCGCCATTTGTTTGGCGATGAAGCTGTCCTCCTGACCCCGGATCGATCCGGTTTCCATGAGAGGGTCGGCAATGGGTTTTAGTTCTTCCTGATGCTTCCCAATTGGTCAGGGTGATATGCCAGGGACGTAGATTGGACTCAGATTCGCCCCTGTAATGCAAACGGTTCTGGTCATCTGCACCTTGGAAGGGGTCCGGGGAGGGCGCCTAACTCAAACAGACGCCTGAAAAAAGCTGTAGATGTAACCCAGAGTCATGAGCACAAAGAATGTGAGCCCGGCCCAGCTGATGAAACTGAGCCATTTCCCGGGTCTGTGTTCGACGGGCACGAAGTCCGAGCGCATGACTTTGAAGTTGATCCAGGCGAGAATCGGTGACGTCATGAATGACACGACTGCGGCGAAGGTCAGCAGCTGGATGAGGTTTTTGATCAGGAATTGAACGATCAAAGCGGAGATGATCACCGAGAGCAGAATCCAGATGCGGTGGATCGAATGGAAACGTTTTTCGGAAAGGTTTCCCAGCAGCGAGCAGCAGGCGGCCAGTGATCTTGGGTATCCGTCCACGCAGGTCAGGGTAGTGCTGAACATGGTGACGAATGCTGCCGTCAGGATAATGGGTCTTGACCATTCTCCGATGTGTCCCGCGTAGAGGTTTACCAGCTGTTTGGAAAAGGCCAGACCGCTGTCGGAAAAGTGCTCTCCGGTTCCATGCATGACAAGGGCTCCAAGGGACAAAAATAACACAGCGAGCAGAACCGCCATTCCGTATCCCAGGAAGAAGTCGATTTTGGTCTCCAATAGGCTTGCTTTGTGGCCCGTTTGCTTTTCGCGGCTGAATATCCAGAGGGAGGACCATGCGGAGAGGTCGACCGGTGCGGGCATCCAACCCAGCAGACTGATGAGAAACGCGAAGGATGCCCAAGTGTATGGGCTTGATGGCACGAATCCCGGGATGGTTTCAACGGGTTTCTTGAAAGCAAGCGAGACGGCGATGATAGTTGAGAAGGTGAGGACGATAATCACGACCTTTGATACCCCATCCAAAACGCGATAATGCCCGAGCACGATAAGCAGAGCACAGATGACCAAAACGAAAAGGGTAAGGTTCGAGACCGATACCCCGGATATGCCATATCCGGACATGAGGGCCCCGGAAATCATGGCGACTCCTGCTATGTTGATGATTCCGGTGAGGATATTGATGGCGAGGAATACCCATACATAGATCCGGCCTTGCCTCAGGTATCCCGCAAGCAGGCTTTCGCCTGTTGCCGCAGTGTAGGTTTGCCCATACAGAAAAAACGGCAATTTGAGCAGATTGGCCAGGAGGATCAGGCCCACTAGACTCCATCCGTAGTCGGCTCCCGCACGCGTGGACCATACTAAGTGCGATCCGCCGATTGCGGCGCATGCAACCAGAATGCCGGGTCCGATGGTTTTGAGGATATTCCGGAACGACGATCCGGATGATGACGAAACGGCTTCAGGAGGGGTCTGGGGCATATTTCTTTGGGTGAAAATTGAAAAAAGCCTAACTGGGCATGCTCCCGACGCAATGCGAATGTGAGGAACGAATGGTTTCCCTTTTCATTTGGATTTGGGTTGATCCGGATGAGGTTCTCAATTGGGATAATCGCATTACGAATCCGGAATCCATTCCTGGATGCCAAACCCCAATTGTGTGCTATCCCCCATGAGGACATCGTTTGTCATTGCA
>JAQVLM010000520.1 GCA_028704125.1 Opitutales bacterium | reverse complement strand
CCATTCTCATCGAGAAGAACAGTCTCGCCGGCATCCTCACTGTCGGCGGAACCATTCTTGGAACCAGCCGATTGAAACCCCACAAGGTCAAAACCGAAACCGGCTACGAGGACATGCGAGGACGCATCCTCGAAACCTATGAAAAACATAAGCTGGACGCGCTGGTTTGTATTGGCGGAGGCGGCACCCACAAAAATGCGCTCAAGCTGTCGGAGGCGGGACTCAACATCGTCACCCTGCCTAAAACCATCGACAACGACATCACTTGCACCGACTCCACTATCGGATTCGACACCGCGCTCGGCATTGCAACCGATATCCTCGACCGTCTGCACAGTACCGCTCACAGTCACCACCGCATCATCGTTGCGGAGATCATGGGACACAATGCCGGATGGCTTGCACTGGGTGCGGGAATCGCGGCGGGGGCAGATGTCATTCTCATGCCCGAAATCCCTTATGACACGGGAAAAGTCGCAGCAGCCATTCAAAGGCGAAGGGATCACGAGACCCCTTTCAGCATTGTCGCTGTGGCGGAAGGAGCCTATTCCGTCGAACACGCCAAACGGCTCTCCGAACTGAAGGCATTGAAAAAAGAAGCGGCTGATCCAACCAAAAAGGCCGAAGCCAAAATCGCGATCAAACAACTCGAAGCCGAGCACAACGGCAATACCATGCGGCTTGCGGGCGAGCTCGAAACCCTCACCGGACTCGAAGCAAGAGTTACCATTCTCGGCTATGTTCAACGCGGCGGCACTCCATCTTGCGCGGACCGGCTGCTCGCCACCAAACTCGGAAGCGCTTGCGTGGCGCTCATTGCCGACCGCCAGTATGGAATGATGGTTGGCGTGCGCGGTCGCGCAACCAAACCGGTTCCCCTGAGTGAAGTAGCCGGTAACCTCAAATGTGTACCGCTGGATCATGATTGGATCAGGGCCGCCCGTTCAGTGGGAACCACCCTCGGAGACTAATTCAATACCCCCATCCACCCACCATGACGCACAACATCTGTTTTCTCTTCCATGATGGCATGGAAGAACTCGAAGCCATTGCCCCGCTCGATCTGCTCCGCCGCGCCAACCTCAAGGTCACGACCTATTCGCTCGGGAGCCAAATCACGGTAACCTCGCGAAATGGGGTGTTGATTCAGGCCGATGAGTTATTTGAGAAACCGCTCCCAATAGACGGATTTGACGCCCTCATCATCCCCGGAGGTCCAGGGGTCAAGAATCTTCGCAACGATGACCGGGTCAGTGCATTGATCCGATCCTTTGCAAACGCAGGCAAATGGATAGCAGCGATCTGCGCCGCACCCTTGCTGCTTCATGATCAGGGCCTGCTGGAAGGTAAACGCTACACCGCCCACGCATCCACTGCGGATACACTATCCCGAATCGACCCTGCTGCGTCCGTCGTCATCGATGGAAACATCATCACATCCCGCGGTGCGGGAACCGCCATCGATTTCGGACTCACCATCGTCGCAACCCTTACGGGATCAGAGACTGCGGACTCAATCGCCAAGGCAGCCGAGTATCCCTACTGGACCCCTTGAGACCGGGTTTCGTGCAGAAATTCGGTTTTTTCCGGAATTTCTCTTGAAATCGGTCTCCATATCCCTTTTCATCCGACCTTTTAACCCAACGAGAAGCCATGTCCCAGCACAACAGTTTTAAGGTAGGAAGCTCAGCCGGCCGCAAGAAGCGCAACGTTCTCAAACGCTTTGAGCGCGTTGAACTGCTCAGGAAGCGCGAGCAATGGAAGGACGGGGACCGGGTAACGGGTCTGCGCAAAACCAAGCCCGCTGAATAACCCGAGCCATTCGGTATATCCAGTTTATTCTTTTCAAGCCTGCAGCAATGCAGGCTTTTTTTGCGCCCATCTATGACGCAAAATGAGATTGCATTCAGTTAAACCCGCATCAACATGATGGTTATCATGGGCTCGACTTTTCAACGCCTACCCCTTTCTCCAATTGGAGAAGCGGTGAGGGAATCGGCCGCGCAATCCGGATTGAAACTGCGCGACATGGACCCCGATTCCCGGCCACAGGAGAGATTGGATCGACTGGGTGCCGAGGCGCTCAGCGATGTTGAACTCATCGCCATGCTGCTTCGCAGCGGCAGCCAACAGCAGGACGTGCTCGAACTATCCAACACGCTGCTCACCCAGGCCGGATCGCTCGCAAGGCTGGTTCACTGGACCAAGGAAGACTTCATGGCCGTAAAGGGAATCGGCAAAATCAAGGCACTGCAACTCAAGGCGCACATGGAGTTTGCTAAACGGGTCATCCTTGCCCAAGTAGAAGAACCACGCATTTTCGACAAACCCGATAAGGTGTGGCGCTACCTTCAACCCATCGCCACTGAACTCGAAATCGAAAAATTCTGGATGATCGCGCTCAACCGGAAAAACCACCTCATCCGGATCAGTGAACTAACCTCCGGAACCGCCAGCGCCAGCCTCATCCATCCGAGGGAAGCGTATCGCGAAGCCATACGGCTTGGCGCATCCGCCGTCATATTCGCACACAATCATCCATCTGGCGACCCGGCACCAAGCTCGGCAGACATCCGTGTCACTCACCAACTGCGTGATGCATCCAGAATTCTCGACATCGACTTGCTCGATCACGTGATCATTGGACAAACCCGCAAGGACCCCAAAGGTCTCGGATTCTTCAGCTTCTCGGA
>JAQVLM010000057.1 GCA_028704125.1 Opitutales bacterium | reverse complement strand
TCGGCACCAATCGGGTAATGCGTAAAGTGGAACTCCAACCCCTCCAATCAGTATCATCGGAAGGAAGACGCATTGACCGAGGGCCTGAACTGACGGGACGTCTTTTGCCTGAGATGTGAGGATGATTCCGATACCGAGAAACGCGAATATGACGACTGCAAACGCGATTCCAAAAGTGAGCAGTCCGGAGGGAAGCGGGGTTCCATAAATCCAGTGGGCGAGGCCCAGCTGGAGTCCCACGGCGGAAAACGCCAGAATGATCCTCACGAGCAGCACTCCGGAGAGCAGCGTGTTGATGGGTACCGGAAGCAGTTGATAACGCCGCCACACTCCTTTTTCGCGTTCGGCGACCAAGGCGGTGGGCATCCCAAGGCAGGCACTTCCGAGAATGGTAATGGTGAGGATCTGGCCGATTTCATGAAGGAGCGGAGGGTTACCCGATCGGAATACCGCACCGAACCCAATGAGAAAAAGGATGGGCATTATGTAGCCATAGGCGATGGCTCTCCCGCTCCGGAAATTGAGCCGGAGGGTAAGGATGAAATGCCGCCAAATCCCTTTGATCATACTGTGTCTGTTTTGTCCGGTTTGGGTGGCTGAGACTGTGCAGTTGCTTTGGAATGCCCGGTGAGCCGGAGGAATGCGGCTTCGAGACTGACGGCCTCCATATGGATTTCGAGGATTCTGTTGCCGGTTGCTTCCATGAGACGTCCGATTTCCTGAAGGCTTTGGTTCGGATCGGATGAAGCGAGATTCCAGGCATCGGCGGATGGCGTAACCGTAACAATCCCCGGAATCGATTCCAGGTCGAGTGGGTTCGGGTACTGAGCGGTGCGCAGGCGGATCGATACGGTGTCAGAATGAAAAGACGCCAAGCTCGCCGGTGTGCCTTGGGCAACGGTGGATCCTGAGTCCAGAACGATAACCCGATCGCAGATGCGTCGGGCTTCGTCGAGATGATGCGTGCAGAGAAGGATAGCGGCCCCCTTGTTTTTCTCGGCCAGAATGCAGTCGAGCAGGTCCTGACGCGAGGCGGGATCAAGTCCGGCGCTTGGCTCATCGAGAATGACGAGTCCAGGATTGTGAAGGAACGCGAGCGTGAGTGCCAGCCTTTGGCGTTGTCCTCCGGAAAGGTGTCGAAATGGAGTATCTGCTTGAGGAAGGAGTCCGAAGCGCTTGAGTGCTTGATCCGTGTCGGGTTCGGGGGAGTAGAAGGATGCGAACAACCTTGTGGTTTCCCGCGGGGTGATGGAATCGTGGAGGGAGGTGCTCTGGAGTTGAGCTCCCATCATGCGGCGCACGGTGTCGGGCGCTGAGCGGGAGTCGATGCCGTTTACCTCAATCCGGCCCGAATCCGGATCTCGCAGACCAAGGATGCACTCCACGGTGGTGGTTTTTCCTGCCCCGTTTGGACCCAATAATCCGACGATTTCACCGGATCCGACATCGAAGCTGATGTCGGATACCCCCTTTTTCGAGCCGTATAGCTTTGTCAGGTTCTGGACCTTCAGGATCGTGGCCATAGCACTCAAGGTATGATTCCAAGATGGCAGGTCGCAAGTTCATTTCCCGAAGCCCACCGGATGCGACATCCCTAGCTAGGACTGGGGGGATCCTGTCGCGTCAGCGATTAGATCGGATTCAGCCGAAGGGTTTCCGGTATCGGTTGCCGCCTTATCGGGCGCGGACTCTGATTCGGGAATTGGAATGGTTTTCGGAAAGAAACCCGCGTCCACCTTTCTTACGTCCTCAATGGTGAAGAACAGGTTCGGCGCATGGGTTTTGAGGGTACTGAGCAGCAATGGTAACCGATTTCTGCGGGTGACCACGAATACAAGGTCCACTGGCCCTTTGGCTCCGCGTGCTGCGACTGTGGTCACTCCGAAATGCTGTTTTCTGAGAATATCCGGAATGCCCGGATTCGATTCCTGCGTGAATATCCGGACAATCTGGTATCCCAGTGCAAGCTTCTCCTCGATGACGATACCCAGATAGGTGCCCGCCGAAAACCCGAATGCCCAGCCGAGGTAGCTGGCGATGTTGTTGAGGTTTTGCATGACCTGGGTGATCGCGACGAGCCAGATGAGGACTTCGAAGAATCCGATGATCGGGACTGCCCTCCGCATGCCTTTGTTGGCGAGGATGTGGCGCACGGTGGCCATCGAGACATCAAGCAAACGTGCGAGGAAGATCAGGCCGGGTATGATGACCCAGCTCATGTAGTCGATATGCTGCATGTGGGCAACGGGTGGATGAATCAAAGGATGAGTCCTGGAATAGGTGTTTCGACCACTTCTTCGACGGCCTCAATTTGGATGTGGCACAATCCGCCCGGGGTTTCCCATTCGATCTGGTCACCCTTGGCGAATCCAATGATGGCGGATCCCACTGGTGCGAGAATGGAAAGCTTGCGCCTCTCCACATCGGATTCATCTGGAAGGGTTAAAGTCCATTCATCGATTTCTCCCGTATCGAGATCACGGAGGCGAACCCTCGAGTGAAGCTTTACAACTTCCGGCGGGAGGTCGGCATCCTCCACGAGTATGGCCCGTTCGAGTTCTCCCCTGAGTTTTGTGGTCGTTTGGGAATGCGGTTTTGCATGGTGTTGGCGTTCTTCAAGGAGCTTGGAAATAACGCGGTGATCGTGATGGGAAAGGTAGATGTTTTTCATAGTGCAAATGAATCGAAGAATGTGATATGAACGGGTTCTAGTCGTAAGCCAAACAGGGCTTGTACGGTTCGCTGGAAATGCCTTGAGATGTAGAGAAACCCCTTCGGCGGTGTTCTGGAGTGCTTGGCCCGGTAAGGTTCAGACTGGACCGGATTCCGCAGAATCAAGACACAATCCCGCTGCCATTACCGGGCGAATCAGGTCCGGTAAGCAGCAACCGTCGGAAGAGGCGACGGTCAAATCTCGGGGGGAGTTGTTTCATTGGGCAAGTCTGTTATTAGTCTGATGAGAATGATGCGTGGGTCAAGCTCCATGGATCTTTGGGGATCGTGGGATGTGATTATCATAATGCTATGATAATTCGAGGTATCCGGGTTGACAGATGGTCAAAATCGGGTAAATAACGGGAATTCGCTGTTTTCACACAAGCTTATCGTTTGGGCATGTGGACAGGATAATTGGGTGCTTATATGAACAGGACTGCGGGGAAACTTGGGGTGTCATGGGCACGCGGGGGCGTGTGTGCATGGGTGATTTGTTTTGTTTCGGGAGTTGGTGCTTTTGGTCAGAGTGATCGTTACAACATCAAGGTGGGTGACGTGATGCTGGACTTCTCGCTGTATGCCGAATACGGCTACAATGATAATGTGACGGCCGTTCCCGATCATGCCATTCACAGTGAGTTTCCGGGCGTGGTTGGGCCGTTGGATGACACCTATATCTCGTATGGAGCGAAGATGGGGTTTGAATGGAATCTGACCGACGACCATTCCCTTGGGTTCAAAGTTGGTGCGGCATGGTTGGATTATCAGGATCTGGACTATCTGGATTCGGCAAACAATTCATTGACCATCACGCCGGAGTCCAGGGTGGAAGCGTTGCTGCTGTTTGGCCCGGTTGAGGTAGAGTTGTACGACGAGTTCTCCTACACATTGGATCCATCGAACGCGGTTTTGGTGAATCAGGACCGCACCGCGATTGCCTATCAGGTGGACAAATACGCGAGATGGACCAATCTGGCTGGATTGGAAGCGATGACGGTTCTCAACCCGTTTGAATGGACCGTGGCAGTTTCAAACTACAACATCTACAATTCCGACACGGAGTTTGATTTTACGCGGCGTGAGGAGTGGACGGTGAACACCCTGCTTTACTATCCGCTTGGCAGAGGAAAGGGCGCCGGAGTCGCGGCCAGTTGGACGGACAACAACTACATCCGCGATATTCTGGTGGACAGCACCGGGTTTTATGTCGGTCTGCTAATGGATTGGGAGTTGAGTCCGGTTACCTCTTTTGCAGCAAAGGTGGGACGGTTGAACCGGGAATATGATGTTTCCAAGACGATGGGCGGGGATGTCGTCGACACGGAGGGGTGGATGTACTCCGCCGAGATACTCCACCTGCTTGGTAAGAACCTCAACCACAAGCTTTCCTACACCCGGACGATAGGGTATGGCCGCGCTACCAATGAGCAGGTGTCGGACAAGGTCGCATGGGACTTCCTTTTTCAAGGGATAAAGGGCGTTGACATTAAGGGTAGTCTGCAGTGGATCACTTCGGAGGATTCGGGACCCAAGCCCTTTGCTGAGGATTATGATCTTTTCTATGCAACCTTGGGTTTCGGAATCGGGTTGACGGATCGGCTGGATTTGTCAGTGGATTTCCATCATGCGAATAAGAATTCGGACAACCGTGACCGGAGTTTTGAACAAAATGGTGCCAGTATTCGCCTCGACTACGATCTGTAAACTGATTGCGCGCCCCGGTTTGCCGGGTTTTGCGGCAATGGTTTGGGTAATTGTGATCTTGGCTGGTTTCTCCCTTCCTGCGAATGCGGTGGACAGCGAGGAAAGCTTCAGCCGGATGGATCTGCTGGACAATGAGCGTTTGATTCGGCCGGATGACCGCATTCTGTATCAGGTGATCGAGGAACAGGCTCAGGCTGTAACGTTGCTTGTGGATTCCCAGGGACGTGCCAGGATTCCCCTTATTGGAGACTTTGTGGTTGCTGGCAAGACTTGTTATACGGCGGCCCGGGAGATCAAGCCATTGCTGGAGGTCGGTTTTTTTCATCGAGCAACGGTTGTCGTGGAGTTGCAAGCTGCAGCCATGCGCCAGATGGCTACGGTTTATGGGCAGGTGCGCAATCAGGGTCGGATCACGCTACCAGGTGATCGTCCGGTTACCCTGAGTGCGGCGATTTCGTTGGCGGGCGGTTTTTCGGAAGGGGCCAACCGGAGCAATGTATCCGTGATCCGGAGGGATGCTGCCGATCCTGAGAAGGAAGACCGTATGGTGGTTGATCTCAAGGAAGTCCAGGAAAAGGGTATGGTGGAAAAGGACATCATCATCCAGTCGGATGACGTGATTATCGTGGCCCGCGAGGATGTTATCGGAGGTCAATATTCCGTCCATGGAGCCGTGAACAGTCCAGGGCTTTACACTATCAGCACGCGTGATCTCACGGTTAGCCGTGCGATTTTGTTGGCAGGTGGATTCAGCAATGTTGCCCGTGAGACCCGCGTCAAGCTTACCCGGATGAAGGACGATGGATCAGGAGAGAGTGAAACCTTCTACATCAATGTGCGCAAGGTGTACGATGGAGCCCGGGAGGAGGACATGGATATCCGTCCGGATGATATCATCCGCGTGGATGAGCGGATCCTCGTGTTTTAGCTCAAGTGGTGGCTTTTTGGTTCGATTACAAGAGATGTCGATGTGGTGCTCATCGCATAAACGAATGGAATCGGACACGGAAGTGTATCCTTTCGTTTGCCCGGACTTGGACCGTCTCGCGGGTGGTCTGCTATGGGCTGATGGGGGATTTCACGGACGAGTGGATCGGGATGAGGGACTAGGATATGCAGGATGACTTTCTGGAGAGTTCAGGCAGAGAGGGCGGACACACCGACCTGGGAGAAACTTTGCGCAGTCTCTTCCATCGGGTTAGACTGTTATTGCAATCGTATTGGTGGATCCTGCTCTTATGCCTGTCGATCGGATTACTGATACAAGGCTTCCGTGTAAGGTCGATGCGCGATGCGTGGGAGTTGTCGGCTCAACTCATCATTCAAGGGAATATCGAAATCCAGGAAGCCGATCGTTTAAGGGAGGTTGCCACGAATTTTCACGACAACCAATTGCACCTGATGACGGGACAATGGGTCAGTGAACGGGCGGCTGAACGGGTGCGGGCATTGCATCCGGAGATCGAGAAGGACTGGGTGTCACTCTGGGCGGGGCGGAAAGGCACCACCGACATTTTTCAGCTGGTGGCGAGTGGTGGGAGTGCGCGTTATACGCAGGCCTATTTGGCGCAAATCATCCAAGCGTACTTGGAGTTCCGGCGGCAGACGCGCCTCGAAACTTCGGATGATGTGATGCTTTCAATCGGAGAAGAGTTGCGGGAGCTGGAGGTTAAGATTCAGCAGGGCCAGGAATCGATCCGGCGTTTCCAACAAGAGAACAATACTGTCGCGATCAAGGAGCTGAGTGAAAAAGCCGCCGGGCGTTTGTCGGAGTTGAAGACCCGCCTTGAAGATTACCGGACCCAGTTGCGGATACTGGAGTCATTCGACGAGGATGTGTCGTTGGACCAGATTCAGGATGTAGTAAACCTCGATACCATTGAGAGTTCGCAAAACTACCGGAATACCAAACGCCAGTACCAGCAGCTTCTGGCGATGAAGGAGCAGTTCGGGATATATTTGAAACCGAAGCATCCGAAGATGATGGATATCGAGGCCGAATTGGAAATATTGGGAAACCGGATCAAGATATTCAGGGCACAGGCTTTCGGTCAAATTGAGGAAGAGAAATCGGCTCTGCGGAACCGTATCGATACCCTGATGCCGGAGATCAATAAGTGGGAGGAAGAGGTCGTGCAGTATAGTCTGGGCGTGGCCGATCTCGAGACCATGAATTCGAATCTGAACCGGCTTTTGACAACGCGGGAAAGCCTCGTCCGCCGGAAGGAGCGACTGGATATCGGCCGGAATGTGGATACCGAGCTGATCTCGGTGCTTGTGCCGGCAACTCCGGCAGTGCTGAGGCAGGTGGATAAACGAAAGGAAATCGCAACCGGTGGGGTGATGGGCCTGGGCATGGGAGCCGCGATTGTTTTCCTGCTGGCTGCGTTGAACAACCGGATCACCTCGGCCGATGATTTGCGCCGGATGTTTTCGGCGAAGGTTATCGGACTGATTCCCCAGACTAAGGCAAAAATCACCGTTTTGAGGAAAGATGCTGACGATGTGTTTGCCGAGTCATTCCGTGCCTTGCGGTCTTCCATTCTCTTGCATCGTCAGGATTCCAAAGACCCCCGACAGGTGTTTCTGGTGACGAGTTGTGCCCCGGCCGAAGGGAAATCGACGGTTTCCAGTAATCTGGCTGTCACCCTTGCTTATTCGGGGGCGAAGACCCTGCTGATTGATTGCGACCTTCGGCGTGGGCACCTGCACGACAAGTTTGGAATCGATCGGGATCCGGGACTGGCGGAATTGCTGGAGCATCCCGAAATGGACGTGCAAGATGTCATCCTGGTGGGTGATCAGGAATTGGGTAACCTCAGTGTGATTTCGGCGGGTCGCCCGCAGGAAAATCCGGGTGATCTTTTCCTGAATGAGAGGATGGATGCGATTCTGGGTGCCTGCCGGCAGCTGTATGATTTTGTGATTCTCGATACGGCTCCGATTCTCGCTGTGGATGATACGATCGGCTTGTTGCGCCGTGCCGATGATGTCGTCTTCGTGGTGAAGGCTGGTCAGACGAATTTCAGGCAAGTGAAGATATCGCTTGAGCGATTGAGTGTGACGAAAACCAAGGTTTGGGGATTTGTCATGAACTATGTGAAGGCGAGTGGCACCGACTATTACTACTATGGTCGATACAAAAGCTACCGGTATAATGACAAATCCGGTGCGGTGGACCCCGGAGACGGGGACAGCCGGAAGAAGACGGGACGCCTTTCACTGAAAGCCAAATAGGATACGGGCGTGAAGACTCGGAACCATACCGATGCCGGGCTGGACAGAGTTGCGTCCGATCGCAAGGTATTTGTTTTCTATGGGGTGCTTGCCCCGGTTCTGTTGGTAGCTGCGGGGGGAGGTACGTCCTACTGGAGCGAAGGATTGGCGTTTTTGTTGGTGGGTGGCGCGATGGTTCTATTCCCTCCAAGGTCATGGCCCGGAAGATGGGTGCCTTTGGCGATCGGTGGCTTGCTGTTGTGGATCGTCATTTCCACATGGCTTCCCTTCCCGTGGGGCCGTGCGGATTGGTGGATCGAAGGCCGGAATCTCGGCATGAACCTCGGATCCACTTTGTCCGCGCAGCCTTTTTATTCGAGTGAACGGGCGGTGTTTTTGATTGCTGCGTTGGGTTGGCTGTTGGTTTTGCTGGGTATGCCATTGTCTCACGAGCGGCGATCATTCGGCGTCGAATTGTTGTCGCATTGCATCGGCGGCCTGGCATTGTTTTCGGTGATCGCGGTGTCCATTCATCTGCGACATCCGTGGGTGCCGGGACCGCATCAATTCAGTTATTTTCCGAACCACAACCAGCATGGGATGGTCATGGCTATGGGAGGGATGCTATCGTTTGGTCTCTCGATCAAGGCTCTTGAACGGCGTCATTGGAAGCTGCTGTTGTTCAGCTTTTCGTGGGCGATGTGTTGTTTGGCGGTTTTCCAAGGTCGGAGCCGTAGCGCGTTTGTGGCATTGGTTATGGGTTGTCTTCTGATTGCCTTGATCCGAATGGATTGGCGTAAATGGAGGGTATGGGTTCGGGGGGCGGTTCCGGTGCTGATCATTCTTTTGGCGTTGGGAATGATTTATGGCGATGCATTGATCCGGGAGTGGGGAGCTTTGTTTGAGCATCAAGGTATCGGGCGGGAATTGCGTTTCCGGATCATCGTGGATGCATGGGAGCTTTGTAAGGATCATTTTTGGTTCGGTGTGGGGTTGGGAAATTTCCGATTCGTGTTTCCTTTTTACCAAGGCCTGACGGAGGATGTTCCATCGGTCCTGCATCCTGAGAGTGACTTGCTGTGGTTATGGGCCGAACTGGGTTTCGTGGGTGTCGCATTTGTGTTGGCTGGTCTGGTATTGCTTTTGCGATGGCTGCGGATCCGGTCATGGATGGAGATGCATGGAGTCCGGCTGATTGGACTGGTTGTCCTTGGTGTATTCGGCTTTGTTACGCTCATTGAAGTCAATGGGCACCGTTTGGGGACGATCATGTTGGCTTTGGTATTGATCGGAATGCTCCAATCCTCGCGAAGTGAGCGGATTCCTTCCCGGGTTTTGCCATGGATCAGTCGAGTGGCGGGTGTCCTGCTTATGCTGTTTGCCGGCTTGTGGGTTGGCGCAAGTGAGAAGGGATGGGTTTGGAAGTCCAGGGTGTGTATGGACCGAAGCCTGATGCGCCCATATGAATGGATGGCGGGTCGAAGCACGGATGCCTTGCGGGCGGAGGCGGAAGCCATGATCCGGAACTATCCTCTCGTGTGGACTACGCACAACCAGTACGGAATCATGGCGGTTCATGCCTTGGGTGATCACGGGTCCGGGATGCGCGCATTCAGTCGGGCGAGGTACCTGAACCCCCGTTCACCGATGGTGGCCTACCTCCACGGTACCTATTGGGCCGGAGTAAACAAGGAACAGATGCTCAATTCATGGATTGATGCTATCAGCCTGAGTAGTGGGGATCAGCGCATGCAGTTGTTGCACCGGATGATGAACGCGGCGCCCAAAGATGAACTGGGAAGCCTCCGTGTGTTAAGCGTGCTGTTTCCTGAGTTGGCGTTCGACTATCTTTGGCGTCTGTCGTCTGTTCAGAATCTGTATGAACGTGAATTGGAGCGGGTATTGGCCTCGAACCCGAAACTGGACGGCTTTACGCCCAGGCAGCGGGAGCGGCTCTTGATCAACTGGTATTTGAGATCTGGCGCAGAGGTTATTGCGATGCTGCGGCAACGCATGCCCTACCACCTTGAGGCATCCCTCCGGCTGCAGGCATACGAAGCTGCGGAGCTTGGGAATCTCGGTTTGGCGTGTTCGCTCGGGTTACAGTCGCTCCCGAGGCAAGAGATGATTGCGCTGGCTGAAAACCGGAAATATGACCACCTGAGGTCTCAGTATCTTTCGGATCCCGGGGATCCATTGAAAGCGATCGCCTTGATTCAAAAATTGATCGAAGAAGGTCGTCCGGAAGAGGCACTGGTGATGATTCAGGTTGCGATGGACCGGGGAAATGATTCGGCATACCTCAAGCAACAACAGGTGCTGATGTATGCGGAGACCGGACAGATTGGTGCCTGTTGGGACCGATTGAGAAACCTGTTGCGGGAATCCCTCGAATGGGATTCAGCAGGTTAAAATGGTAAACCGGCCGAACTTCAGAGTAGAGGGTGCCAATGGGGGATGGAGTGGGGTTTTGTTGCGGTGTTTTCTGCATCCTATCCAGCCCTGATCGGTTGTCCCGGTATGAATAATCCCTGATTCCTGCTTGCATTGGCTCAACCATTTTTGGCTTTGCACGAGGGGGGTAGCGGGTTATGTTGATCCGATTGCCGCTATGGATTTTCTCCTTCAAAACACATTATCGGGACACAGAGAAAAGGTTTTTCCCGCAGACGGGCAAACGCTCCGGTTCTATTGCTGTGGGCCCACGGTCTATGGGCCGGCTCACATTGGTAACTTCCGTACTTTTGCGATCCAGGATTTGTTTCGTCGCACGGCTGAGGCTATCGGTATCCGGACTTGTCACGTGCGAAACGTGACGGATGTGGATGACAAGACCATCCGCGAATCCCAAAAAGCGGGGCTTTCGCTAAAGGCGTTTACCGACCAATGGAACCGGCGTTTCGAGGATGATTGCAAGTCTCTCAATCTATTGGAACCGCATCACAGTCCATCAGCGGTGTCGCATATCCCGCAGCAGATCGAGTTGATCCAACGGCTTGTGGACAAGGGGCTCGCCTACAAGGGGCAGGATGGGTCGGTTTATTTTCGCATTTCCGCATTTCCTGACTACGGAAAGCTTTCGGGGCTTTGTCGCGAGGGTTTGGTCTGTAATGCGGATGGGCGTCTGCATTCAGAGGATGAGTACGGAAAAGAGGATTACTCGGATTTTGCGCTTTGGAAAGCATGGAAGGAGGAGGATGGTCCCAAT
>JAQVLM010000056.1 GCA_028704125.1 Opitutales bacterium | reverse complement strand
ACACCAGACTCAGTTCCGAAGCGTAATGTTCGAGGTGGGCAATCTTCTCCTGCATCCGGATCGTGTCGGAATCGGGGAGAGCACTATTTGAGTCCATACTGAAAGGGAAACGGAGGAAAAATTCCGGTCTGGAAGATTACCCTGTTTACCGGTTGCAGCATCCACCGTTGCCGTCGCAACACGCATCGTCATCCTGGTCGTCGTGGCAGCAACCATGATCGCCGCCTCCGCAACAACCTCCGGAGTGTATGTGCCCGTGTTCGATTTCTTCCGGTGTGGCATCCCGGACATCGCGAATCATGACATCAAAATTCAGAAATACACCCGCTAGCGGATGGTTGCCGTCTACCGTGACTTCGTCTCCTTCGACAGAAGTTACCGTGATCGTGATAGGCCCTTGGGATGTTTGGGCCCGGAATTGCATCCCCACTTCGAGGGAATCCACTCCTTGGAAGCGATCACGTGGAACCACTTGGATCAAGGCCTGATCCGCCAACCCGTAGGCTTGCTCCGGGTCAATGCGCACAGAACAGGAATCACCAGCCGAACGTCCGGAGAGGGCGGCTTCAAGTCCTGGAATGATGTTCCCGTGTCCATGTAAGTAAACAAGAGGATTTCCCCCAGTGGATTGATCCAAGATGTCTCCATCGTCATTCCGAAGGGTGTAGTCAATGGTAACGGCTGTGTCCTGAGCAATTTTCATTTCGGGCATGATGGTCAGCTTTGAGCGGGATGCAAGCCTGCCTGCCGGATTATTTGCAGTGTCGGGTGTGGTGATGAAGAAAATCGGATTTTGCCCTCAATCCATGCTTGCAATCTTTGAACAAATGAGCACTATTATCATGCATGAAACAGATGACCCAAAGGCAGGCGGAAATACTGGAATACCTCAGGGAGTTCATTGGGCGGGAGGGCTTTTGGCCAAGTATTCGCGATGTGCAGGAGCATTTCGGGTTTCGCAGCACCAATGCCGTCATGGGGCATCTGCGTGCGCTGGAACGCAAGGGATATGTAAACCGGATTCCGGGCCAGGCGAGAACATTCCGTCTCCTTTCTGACGATGGGTTGCCTGCCGGAGCTGTGGAAACCGAAGAGATTCCTGTTTACGGATCAATTGCAGCGGGTTATCCGGACAGAATTGAGAGTTCTGGAGAGGTGGGTAGACTTTTGGTGGACATCCACACGGCCAACATCCGGCGGGGCGGTAAGACCTTTGCTTTGAGGGTAACAGGGGACAGCATGATCGGAGCCGGTATCCAGAATGGAGACATGGTTGTGGTGCATCCCGGCATTCCCCGCGATGGCGATATCGTAGCGGCTCTCATCGACGGGGAGACCACGCTCAAACGCTATGTGCATCCCCGTGGCGGAACTCCATACCTCAAAGCTGAAAATCCCTCCTATCCCGAATTGTATCCGACCACTGAGCTTGTGATTCAGGGGATTGCCCGTGCGGTGATCCGCAACCTGTAGCGTGCCGAAGGATGCTCGCAAGTCGTTCGAAGATCCTGATCAGGATTCGGGGATCGCTTCAAGTGCTTCCCAGCGGGTGAAGCAGGTCGCGAGGGATTGTTCGATTGTCTCCAGTTCTTCTTTGACCTGAAGTGCCCTCTGGGCATCGCTGCCAAATCCTACCTGACTCATTTCCCCGATGAGAATACTCTGGCGTTTTTCCAACTCTTCGATACGCGAGGGGATCACCTCGAGTTCCTGGGTTTCCTTGCGCGTGCGGGTACGCGGCTTGGCGGATTTTGAATGGGCGGGCTTGTCACGGGTGGTTTGTCGGGATTGGCGGGCCGCGATTGCCTCTTCCTCGAGGCGTTTGTCCCGGAAATACTCATCATAGCCGCCGACAGTTTCGCGGATGCGCCCATTCCCTTCGATTGCGTAGGTTTGGGTGGCGATCCGATTGAGGAACTCCCGGTCATGGCTGACCAACAGAAGGGTGCCCTGATACTGAAAGAGGAGGTCTTCGAGTAATTCCAATGTCTCGATGTCGAGATCGTTCGTGGGTTCGTCGAGCACCAACAGATTGGATTCCTGCACGAATATGCGGGCAAGCAGCAGACGGTTCCGTTCTCCACCTGAAAGACTCGATACCTTTGACCGGGCCATCAGGCTGTCGAACATGAAGTCCTCCAGATAGGAATAGATGTGGCGTTTCTGCCCACCGACATAGACATGATCGTTGTCTCCGGCGACTGCGTGCATGAGGGTGGCGTTGTCGTCGAGTTGGGACCGGTGTTGGTCGAAGTAGGCCACTTGGATGCGTGTGCCAAAGGTGACCGTGCCCGACATGGGCTTGAGATCGCCGAGCAGCAGCTTGAGAAGGGTGGTCTTGCCTGAGCCATTGGGTCCGATGATCCCGATCTTGTTGCCCCTCCAAATGACGGTGGAGAAGTCCTCGACGATGCGCATGTTGTCCCAATGGTAGGTCAGGGCGTCCACCGTGATCACCTTTCGTCCGGAAAGGTTGCCGTCCTGTAGCTCGAACGCGGGGCCATCGCGAACATTCCGGCGCTGACTCCGTTCTTGCCGGAGCTTCATCAATTCGCGGACCCGGCCTTCGTTGCGGGTGCGTCTGGCTTTGATCCCGCGCCTTATCCATGCTTCTTCCTGCGCCAGTTTTTTATCAAATACCGCGTTGCGGGTGTCTTCCGACTCGAGCATTTCCTGTTTGCGCATCAAGTAGGTGTCGTAGTCGCAGTCAAAGGACACCAGTTTGCCGCGGTCGAGTTCGAGAATACGGGTGGCGATACGCCGCAGAAATGCGCGGTCGTGGGTGACGAACAGGAGTGCCATCCGCAGGCCAGGAAGAAAGCTTTCGAGCCAGGCAATGGAGTCGAAGTCAAGGTGGTTGGTGGGTTCGTCGAGCAGCAGCAAATCGGGCTGGGACACCAGCGCGCGACCGAGCAGCACCCGGCGTTTCATTCCTCCGGACAAAGAATCGAAGGGGAGGGTGGCATCCAGCTTGAGGCGGGTCAGCACCTGCTCGACCTGCTGGGCCAGCTTCCAGCCGCCGCAGGCTTCGAGTTCGTGCTGAAGCTCATTCATGCGTTCCAGCACCGCCTGCATGTCGCTGTCCGGGTGATCCAGCCGTTGGACTTGCTCGTGGTAGGCGCGTTCCAAGGCAGCCCATGAACCGGTTCCCTCCGAGACGATGTCAAAAACCGTGCCCGGAAGGGTCTCCGGAACAGACTGTGGGAGGTAGGAGGCCTTGAGCCCTTGCGTGCGTTCAAATTGACCATCGTCTGGCTTGAGCAAGCCGGCCACGATTTTCATCAGGGTGGATTTTCCTTCGCCATTCCTTCCGATCAGGCAAACCCGTTCGCCCGTGTCGACCGTGAACTGGGCACGATCGAGCAGGAGTGGGCCTCCGAAGGAATGGGTCAGTTCCCGAGCCGAAAACAGAGCCATAGTATCCGAATATCAGGTGATGCGGTGCGAAGACTGCAAGTATGGTGCCTCGCGATCAGTCCTTTATGCGTTTGGAAAAGGACTTTTTCTTGCCCTTTTTGGCTCCTTTGGATGCGTCCTGCCCTTCTTCATTGTTCTTGAAAAACTTGCTGAAGGGATGTCCCGAAACCGGACGTGAGGCCGAGCGGAAAGGTGGCAAATCGGACTTGCGTTTGGAGCCCGGATCGCGTGCCGGCCGTTGCTGGTCCGGTTTTGCTGCGAATTTCGGGGCGTCTCCTGCCGCAGGCGCGGAAGGGGCATCCGTCCTTTCGCGTTTTCCGCGGTAAGGTTTGTCTCCCCTTGGACCCCGGTGGTCGCGGTTGCGCGAGCGTCCCGGGCGGGAAGGGCGTGGACTCTCCCAACCTTCCGGCTGCGAATCTTCCGCAATTTCCTCACTTTCGCGGCCACCGGATTCCCGAAGCAGTGTGAACAAGGCTCCGATGATGTCGCTTGGGGCGTGTCCCTGATCAAACAACCGGTCGGCCAGGTTCTCGTGACGCTGGAAGTTGCCGCTCTCGAGCCTTTCCTTGACGGTGTCAAATACCTTGTTGGCACGCAGTCCCTCGACTTCCTCCTGCGTGGGTACCTTGGCCTTTCGGATGCGGGAGTGGGTGTAGCGTTCGATGGATTCGAGGCGGTAGACTTCGCGTCCGAAGACAAAGCTAACCGCTTTCCCGGAGCGTCCGGCACGCCCGGTGCGCCCAATACGATGCACGTAGTCTTCGGGGTCGTATGGAAGGTCGTAGTTGAATACCACGTCCACATGCTCAATGTCGAGCCCCCGGGCGGCCACATCGGTGGCGACGAGGAGCTCGATGGTGCCTTCCCTGAAGAGTTTTAGCACGCGTTCCCGGATCGTTTGAGATACGTCGCCGTGGAGGCGGTCAGCCGCATAGCCGCGCGCCAGAAGCGCCTCGCAGCAATCGTCCACTGCCAGCTTGGTGTTGCAGAACACAATCGCAAGACGGGGGGATTCGATATCCAGCAACCGGGAGAGGACTTCGACCTTGGAGCTGTGCCGCACTTCGTAGTAGCTCTGGTCGATGGAGGAAACGGTCAGCTCCTTTTTCTGCACGCTGATCTTGCGGGGCGTTTTCCCATACACGCCGATGAGGCGCTCGACCTCGCGGTTCATGGTGGCCGAGAAGAAAAGGGTCTGGCGCTCTGCAGGAAGGGAGGAGAGGATGCCCTCCATGTCTTCCTGGAATCCCATGTCCAGCATGCGGTCTGCCTCATCCAAAACAGCAAGGTGAACCGAGTCGGTCTTGAAGGTGCCCCGCCTCAGGTGGTCCAGCAAACGTCCCGGTGTCCCAACCACGATGTGGCTCCCCTTGCGAAGCGCCCGGATCTGGCGATCCATCGGTGCGCCGCCATAGACGGGCACTGCGGTCAACCCCTCGGTGTCGACGCCCAGCCTGTGCACCTCCTCGCAAACCTGCACGCAGAGTTCGCGTGTCGGACAAATGATCAGGACCTGTGTCGCACGGTTGCCCAGATCAAGTTTCTGCAGGGCAGGCAGTGCGAAGGCAGCGGTTTTTCCTGAGCCGGTTTGGGATAGCCCGACAATGTCTTCGCCAGCGAGTGCCGGCGGAATGGTGAGTGCCTGAATGGGCGTTGGTGACTCGTAGCCAAGTCGACCGATGGATTGGAGCAAGAGCTCGTTAAGACCTAATTCGGCAAATGTCGTCGGTTCCATGCGTGTTTTCGGAAGGGATGTTGTGAATGCATTCGGATGGAATGCCTGGTCCGGCGCCGCTCTGTGGCGCACTGCGGATGCCTCCCTCTTGTGCAAAAATGGAAGTATTCGCAAGGTGCGCATGTCCGCAACCCAAATCTTGCAGTGGGAAAGAGGGTGCACGCGCAGAGGCGCAACGGCGCGGAGGAATAGGGTTATAAGAAGAAGAATCCAACCACTGATCAAGATGATGGACACTGATAGGATGAGGAATGACGATTTAGAGTAGGGGGAGCTTCCAGCTCGCCATTTTCGTGGGGTATCGACTGAATCAAGAGGCGCGAGCAGGGATGTACCCGCTACTGTGAGTATCCGCTTCGCGGAGGTTGAAGAGCTTCTCACACCCGTTTGATCCGGTGAGCCGGATCCGCACTCAAGACCCGGAGACCCTAAGGAATAATCGATTGAAGAGGATTCTCTCATCAAGCCGCCAAGCCGCAAAGGGAAGATGAATAGGGAGATTCTCCCCGTAGCGGAAATCGTGAGATTTCCGTCTCCCGGAGTGTCGAGTCGAAAAATAGACCCTTAACCACGAAGAGCGCGAAGGACACGAAGGTTGGAGAAGAGATCTTCTTTCTTCGTGCTCTTCGAGTCCTCCGTGGTTAAAAAGAATTCTTTTTATTTGGACAGGATCTACAGGTTTGAAGAGTATTTGACTCACGCCTGTCTGATTCCACTGCATCGGACCAGCCTCAACCGTATCTGGGATCGCATTTCCTCGAATGTGGGTTGCTCGGGGCATTCGTGTCGGCGTGTTTTTCGCAGTTGCCAGATGGGGGCTGATGCCCGTATGGATGGTGCATGATCAGAAGCATGACGGGATACGGCCGGTGGAGCGCACAGAACGAGACCCATTCGCTGACGGTGGAGGCTTCCTCCGTCAATCGTAAGAATCTGGAGGTCATGGTTTCCGGTCCCAAGGAATGGTTCGGACTGGACAGGGTCGCTGCCGAGTTGGCGAAGACCCGTTTTTCGAGAGGGCGCGTTCAGGTTCAGATCAAGTTGGAGAGTCTGTCTTCCGGTAAGTCGGATGGCTCATGGGACGATGCGGTGGTGCTCGAGAAGCTCGGCCGCCTCAAATCGCTTTGTGTGAAGGCAGGGCTCCCATTTGAGGAGCGTTTGACCGTCGACACCGTGATCCAACTCATCCGGATGAATGCGAGTGAGAACCTTTGCCCGGACTGGGATACGGTGGAAGCTTGGGTCAGGGAGGCTCTGGATGGAGCGTTTTCGAGTCTCGACACGATGCGTTTGCAGGAAGGTGCGGCCCTGCGCACCGATCTGCTGGAGCGGGTCGCTGCCATTGAGGCGATGGTCAATGGAGTATCGGAATTGGCTCCGGAGGTCGCCCCTGCATGGCGTGCGGCCTTGCTGGAGCGTCTGCGGCAGAGCGGGCTTGATCTGAATCCAGCCGATGAGCGTGTGCTCAAGGAAGTATCCTTATTCGTGGATCGCTGCGATGTTTCCGAGGAGTTGACGCGCCTGCGCAGTCATCTGGATCAGATCCGGACCACGCTCGATCTCGATGAAGCCGTCGGTCGCAAGCTCGATTTCATCCTGCAGGAAGTCTTCCGGGAAGTGAACACCATTGGGAGCAAGGGCAATCATCTCGGCATTACACAGTTGGTGATCGCTGCGAAGAATGAGCTGGAACGCCTCCGTGAGCAGGCCCAGAACATCGAGTAGGATCGTCTTAATGACAGTATTTTGCCGTGGCCCCTACTTCCAGGATTTTGAAGAAGGCGGGCTTCGGCTCCATGTTGCGGTCATGGAGCAAGGGGTAGCTGGTGCGACCCCTCATCGGCCAATGATTCAACCATGATCCTCCGTCGTTCAATCCCCAAAGGGTAACGCGTGCGATCGCATCCGCATGTTCGAGGTAAACTGAGAATAGCTCGCCATAGCGTTTGGCAAGAGCCTGGTGGACGTCTTCCGGAAGTCCGTTCGGGTATGGATTGAGTTCGTCCCGGAGCTCGGCATGCAGTGAGAGGTCAGCTCCCTGGTTGTCGAAGGCGGAGGGGAGCACGTCCACGTCAAGTTCGGTGATCATGACCTTGATTCCGAGGGCGGCATATTCCGCAATGGCTTCAGAGAGTAGTTCGCGGCTGGGCCAATCGAGTCTCACATGTTCCTGTATTCCCACTCCGGAGATGGGGATTCCCTGATCCAGAAGTTTGCGGATGAGGCGAACCGTGCCAGCGCGTTTCTCCGGGTTCTCGATGTTGAAATCGTTGTAAATCAGCTGGGCGTCGGGGTCGGCCTCGTGGGCGAAGATGAAGGCCTTGGCGATATAGTCTTCTCCGAGGATCCGGTAGAACGCGGATTCCCGCATGGAACCATCTTCGTTGAGTGCTTCGTTCACGACATCCCATCCGTGAATGCGCCCTTTGTAGCGTCCGACCACGGTATGGATGTGGTTGCGCATGCGTTCGAGCAGGAGCTCGGGCGAGGCATCGTTGCCTTCCGCATCTTTGAACACCCATTCCGGGTTTTGATTGTGCCAGATGAGGGTGTGCCCGAATATCTCAAGACCATTGCGGGTTCCGAACTCCACCATCGCATCGGCGTGATCCCAGAAAAATGCGTTTTCTGTTGGATGGACTTTCTCCCATTTGAGCAAATTCTCGGGGGTGATGGAGTTGTATTGGCTGAGCAGTAAATCGGCCTCCCTGCCTTCAAAGTGCGTTTCTTTCACGGCAGCACCCACTGTGAAAAACGGGGCATAGACTTCTTTGAGGGAAGCCGGAGTGTTTGAATGGCTCGAGGCAATTGCCGCAAGCCCCGATGTTGCAGCCAGGGACAGAATGAGGAGTTTTTGCATGTTGAGTCTGGTTATGGTGATCCGGATGATCCTTATGCTTGATCAAACCTTTGAACGGTCCAAACGATTGCCACATAATAACGGTTTTTCGTTTTGATACACTTTTCATGATGCACACAGTTGCATCAGCGAGCCTGGATCTTAGCGATCCAACATGGGCAGGGGCATGGTCTGATTAATCTCAAACCGGACCTGGGGACACCGTTTCCCGGTCGGAATGCTACCGGGCGGTTGAACGGGCGGCCCTCCAGGTGACGGTGAGGCTCGAAACCACCATGATGAGGGCTGCGGCTACCGGATGGAGGTGCCCGGCGGCGGCGATTCCGATCCCGATTGTGTTGTAGCAGGCTGCAAAGACGAGGTTGGATTGGAGGGTCCGGTGGATGTTTCTGGAGATGCGGATTGCCTGGGCGAGTGGCAGTGGGGAAGTCCCGCGCAGGATCGCGGTGGCGTTGGATAGCGTGAGTGGCGCGGAGCTGTCCTGAATGGCAATGGATGCGGGAGCGCGGGTCATTGCCGGGAGGTCATTGATTCCATCGCCCACAAACACGGGTGATTCGCCCCGTTCGACTGAATGGTTGAGGATTTCTCCCTTGTGATGGGGTTTGAGACCGGAGCGGATGGAGACCCCCTTGAAGGCGGGAATTCTCGGATTGGAATCGCCTGTGAGAATGGAAGATTGAATCCCCATGCTGGCAAGCTCGTGAAAGAGCGCATCGATATCGGGCCGGAGGGTTTCGGTTGTTTCGAATTCGGCTAATATCGCTTCTCCGATCGCGAGGGCATGTCGATGGTCGGATGGATCATGGTTGGGTCGGGGGGGCTTTCCGGCGCCGCGGGCCCATTCCAGCGGACCCAGCCGCAGGGGAATTACAGTGGCTTCCGGGTTCGCGGGATCCTGGTAAATGGCTTCGATCCCAGCCCCGGGTATCCATCGCCTGTTGCGGATCCGGGATGCCTCCAACCGAATGGATGGTTCGGTGGATTCCGGGATAGCCGCTATCGCCCGGCCTACGGGGTGATCGATTCCGGATTCGAGGGCTTTTGCCAGCGCCAGCACGCGATGGCGTGACCAGCCCTCAGCCGGATGAAGGTGAATCGCCTGAATGCGCACCCCGGGCTCCGTGAGGGTTCCGGTTTTGTCAAAGAAAAGGTGTCGGGTGTGGGCGAGTGCGTCGATGATGCGGGGCGTGCGGCTGATGACTCCGTTTTCGGACAGCCTCCATATTCCGGACCATACAGCGAGCGGGGTCGCAATGCCAAGTGCGCATGGACAGGCTACCAGAAGCACCGACATGGCCGTGATCCACCCTTTCAAAGGAGAAGATAGTATTCCCCATGAAACGCCGGAGACGAGAGTAGCAAGTGCCACCCATATCACGAAGTGCCGAATCCAGTTTGTGGCGCGGATTTGGTGGGTGGATTCCGTTTTGCGTGCGGCTGCGTCCACTTCCTGCATGATTTGGTCGATGATCCTGGAGCTGTGTGGATCATCCGGAAGGATACGCAGGCTCGCATCGACCGACCATGTGCCTGCCGAAACCCGCTCTCCCTGCCCCCTGAGGACAGTAAGCGGCTCTCCGGTAATGGGTGTTTCCTTTATGTATCCAAAGCCATCTTCAATGATGCCATCCACCGCAATGGATCCGCCCGGATTCACGATGACCCTGTCTCCTGTCGCGAGTTCGGAAACACTGACGGATCGGGTGGTGCCGTCTCCGGAAACGCGGATGACGCGATCAAAAGAGGCGCGGAGTCTGTCGATCTCGGCAAAGGCCCGATCTCGTGAGACGGCTCCGAGTCTGCCTCCGAAGGTGTAAATGATGACAACAAATGCCACCACTTCGTAATAGGTTAGACCGTCTCCTTTGATGCTGGAGTGCAACGAGCCTCCCAGTGCACCGCACAAGCTGAGTAGAAAAAGGCTTTCGATCCCCGGTTTGAACGCACGGATTTGCCCATAGGCGGCGCGGAAGAGCGGACCGGACAGGAGCAGCAGGACCAGGAGCGAGGACCCGATCAGCAGTCCGTGGAGCACGACATAGGCAGCGGAACCGAAGGTTGGCGGCGAGAGGTTAAGGGCCAGTCCCCACACCATGGATTGTCCCGCTATTACGATGCTGATGCCGAGCTTGAGCCATGTGTGGTCTTTAAGGGATGCAAAGGTACCCAGGTCTTCGTCGTTTTCGCATGCTCCGCTGTGGCAACAGGACGGTCTTTCCCAAAGGGTGATGGGATGGTCGGGTTGATGGGTTGCGGTATCCGTGGTGGGCATGCGTAAGCGCAATATGCCCCAAAATGCATCCAATTCAAGCCAGGCCCTAAGCTATCCCGCGCGATCCGATTCGGGTGGTGGTGGATTTGCCTCTGCGCCAAGCAGAAGCGGTCGGATCGACCAGTTGCAGGATTGTTCTGCCAACCCGGAGGGGCTCGCAAGGGGAATCCGGCGAAAGGCTGTCCGGAGCCCCCAATGGGTCGGCCTCAGACGGTTCCGCGGCGGGTTTCCAGCTCCTTGCGGATCTCGATCACCCTTTCTTTTGTGAGCGGGAACGAGAGCATGAAGAGGATCGCGATGGTCAGCCCGGCTATGGGGAACAGCGCCAGTGAAGAGCGGATCCACGTGAGGGTTTCGGGGGTTTGTTGGGGCAGCGAGGCGTCAAAATGGGAATACTTGAGGATCAGCCCCGGGATGATCCCGTTACCGAGGGAGTTTCCGAGTTTGAGGATCCAGGATCCGAACGAGGCGAAGGCGCCTTCGCGTCGTTCACCGGTATGGAGCTCATCGTAGTCCACGATGTCGGCGCCGATGGATCCGTGGATCATCCAAATGCTG
>JAQVLM010000519.1 GCA_028704125.1 Opitutales bacterium | reverse complement strand
AGATACGCTCGACAAAAGCACGGGAGCAGACGTCAGCGCCGCGGTGGAATTCTGCGAAAAATCGGATAGTCCCTTGGGCCGGGTGTATCTGGCCGGACTGAAACGTTGGGAGGATGGGCCCAAGGATGCGGATCAGTCGATGGGCGAGATCGCGAGCCTTGAGATCCGGCGTTTGCGGCGGAGCCTGCGCTTGGTCCGGTTGATTGCGACCTTGTCGCCGCTGCTTGGATTGTTAGGTACCGTGATCGGTATGATCCAATCCTTCCAGACCGTGGCACTTTCGAGTAACTCGTTGAACAAAGCGGAGATGCTCTCCGAGGGAATCTATCAGGCCATGGTCACGACAGCTGCCGGTTTGACCATCGCGATTCCAACCTTGGCGGTGTTCTACTTTTTCAACAACAAGGTCGATCGGATTGCGGATGAAATGCAGCACCGTGGCGATCATTTCATCACCCGTTATTTCCGTAACCGCTTCAAGCTGGAGTATTCCAAATGAAGATCGACGTTTCAGATGGAGAGGGAGAAGATATCGGTATCGATATTTCCCCATTGGTGGATGTGATGTTCATCCTGATCATCTTCTTTCTGGTCACCACATCGTTTCATCAGCAGCAGACGGATATGGCGGTCAATTTGCCGGAAACCGATCTGACGCTCAGTTCTGCGGTTCAGGTGCTGGTCATCAATGTCCGGGAGGATGGCAGTTACTTTGTCGGTGACCGTCGCATGGACATTGACGGTCTACATGAGGATCTGATGCGGGCTGTTGCCCAGAATCCCGATCAGAAGGTGTTGGTCCGGGCGGATCGCAATGCCCTCCACGGTCAGGTTGCACGGGCTTTGGCCGCATGTCGTCGGGTTGGTGTGACTGAGGCCAACATCGGATACATGACAATGTTGTGACCCAGGCTGCGCGAATCTATCGATCTGGACCCAAGAGCATCACAACAATATGGCATTATCGGAACATGTGAAGAAGGTTGCAAGGAGGCTGTTTTTGTCTCCCTTTTTCATCTTCATCGGGATTCTTGTGGTGTTTGCCCTTGGGACTCTTTTCGGTTTGGGTTACCTGCGTTACTACGTGGATGGGCAATCCATCAACCGTCGTGCCGTGGATGCGACCCTTTTGCTGAGCCTATGGGAAGATCCGACCTTCGTTAGGGGCGAACTGAATCTGTTGAGGGGGAATATGGAGGCGACCCTTTCTGAAGACGGGAAGATGCTTGTTGTGTCGCGGGTATTCTCCAGGGATAATGCGGACCTGTTTTTGTCCGAGTATGGTGAGGGCGAGTGGTCCCGGCCCACGCCTCTGAGTGGTTTCATCAACTCCGGATTCGAGGAGCGCGGGCCGCACCTTTCACGGGATGGAAAATGGCTCATGTTTCAGTCGAATCGTCCGGATTCATTCGGAGGGTTTGACATATACCTGTCCCGGAGAATGGGGGATCGCTGGTCGGAGCCGGTGCGGCTTAACGAAGGGGTGAACACGGAATACGACGATGCTTTTCCTTCGTTATCGCCGGATGGCACGGTTTTGTATATTGCTTCGAAACGTCCGAAACCGGATGCGCCAAGGGACATGAACGCATCGCCGGAGGGCAAACCCAAGGCTTCCGATGACTGGGATTTGTACCGGTTCAAAAGGGTGGGGTTCTCGAGTGAAGGGGATCAGGGTATTCCCTTGTTTGACGGTGGAGAATACCTTGGATCGATCAATACGGATGCGGATGAGATGCATCCCTCTATGCCTTCGAGTGGCACGGCGCTCTACTTTTCTTCGAACCGCATGGATGGGGAGGGTGGATACGACATCTACGTAAGCCGGTTGTTTGGTGAATCGTTCTTGGCTCCGGAGAATCTGGGTGGGCCGATCAACACGGAGCATGATCAGATGTTTCCTGTCTTTGCGAACAAAGGCGGGCAGATGTTGTATGTTTCGAACGTATTCAGTCTCGATCCCCGTCAGTT
Source organism: Opitutales bacterium (assembly GCA_028704125.1). Taxonomy (GTDB): domain Bacteria; phylum Verrucomicrobiota; class Verrucomicrobiia; order Opitutales; family JAFGAQ01; genus JAFGAQ01. Next base: position 730 of record JAQVLM010000519.1, on the reverse strand, counting down.
GAAATTTTACACCTCAAACGCCCGGGAAGTCATTGCCAAGTTCGACTATGAATTGTTGCGCAATGTGCTCATAATCCTGCTTTTGATGGCGGTAACAGGGGTTGCGATTCACTATTTGCTGAGGTTCCTTCTCGATTCGGAGTTGAAGCTGCTTCCGAGGTGTTTGATCGCATCCTTTCTATTGCATTTGATTCTCGCTGCCTTGTCCGGTTCGATTTACCTCACCTCAAAGATTGAGGAGCAAGTGAGCACGAGTCTGACTGACATGACGATCAACCTGAATGCGTTGGCGCGTGAGAGCATATCGGTGGCGATCATGGAGAGTTTTGCGTCCCTTCCGCAGGTGCAATCGCCCAGCACCATGCAGCAGGTTCAGGTCGAAGTGCCCGTGCGCAACGATTCTCCCATCAACCAAAGGGTCACGCCGACACCTCAAAAGGTAAGTGTGAGCGAGACGACAATGGCTTCGGAAACCTTTACCCAAGTGACCCAGGCTCCAAATGCCATCCGCGCGACGGACACTTCGCAGTTGGTATCCAGACTGGAGTTTGCTCCGGCCAAGATGACACTTGAGAGCCCGGTCGGGCTGGTGCAGCAGGGTGACGGCTCTGAGCTGGATCCGACCTTTGAAGAGCGACCGGAGCCGATGATCCAGCGGACAGAGGAACGTCCGACCACCCGCGAAACCATTGATTATCCGATGGTGGCGATTGAGGGGACTTTTGAGGAC
>JAQVLM010000518.1 GCA_028704125.1 Opitutales bacterium | reverse complement strand
AGATGAACATGGTCCGCCACGCCGCCGACGTGGAAACATTCGCAATCCATATTGCGGGCCACCGTCGCGAGATAGGCGTAAAGCGCGGGTCGCACCGTGGCATCGGGCACGGGATCGCGGTCTTTGGTGCTAAAGACGATGTGCGTCAGGAGATAGGAGAGCGATTGAGGCATGGTGTGATGAGATGGGGCGGGCCTTCAGCCCTCGATTCGTGTGGGTGTCGCAACCTTGGGCCGTTGGCCTAGGCTGGTATGTAATCGTGCCGTTGGCGCTGTTTGAGTTTCCGGGCCAAAGGCCCAAAGCCATACCAGCCTAGGGCAACGCCCTGGGAATCCGGTTGAAACGATTTCTCGAGGGCTGAAAGCCCGATCTATGCCTTTCCCTCCCGCCGTTTGAACTACCGAGGATTCTTCGGCAGTTCCCCTCCGCAGTTGTTCGACTTGAACCGTCAAGGATTCCTTGACAGTTGCCTTGCCTTGGCTCCGCGGGGTGAACACGCCGTACGCTGCTGATTTTGCAGTTACCGAGGATTCCTCGGTAACTCGGCTTCGCCTCCGGTTTGAGTCGTCAAGGAATCCTTGACGACTGGAGCGCTGATTAAATTCCGCCTCCGGATTTCGCTGAGTGATGAGTTGCGGGACCATTTTCGTGACGCCACGAAAATGGTGTGCGATCGCGCATCCGGCGATGCCATGGAACGGGCCTTCAGCCCTCTGTTTGGTGGGGCGATTCCATTCCTGAGGCGATGCCCTTGTCGAGGGCCGTTGACCCTCGCTGGTATGGAGCGGGCCGAAGGCCCTTGGGCTGTTTGGGGCGGTGTTCCTGGGGCGATGCCCCAGGCTGGTATGAGATTGCGCCGTTGGCGCGGAAGAAAGGATGCGCCTCGGTCGGTCGCTAGTAGTCTGGATTTTGAGGGCCAAAGGCCCGTCTTCATACCAGCCCAGGGCATCGCCCTGGGTTGGATTCCCCAAACCATTCTTGGGGCTGAAAGCCCGACCTATCCGCACAGCGCTCATGTTTCCACCTCCTCCAAAGATGGGAAAAGCTGCTGCATCAGGCCTTTCTTGTGGGTCTTGAGGGCGTCGAGCTTTTGGGTTTCGGCGGTGATCTGGGCGTCGAGGCTGCTCAGGCACTCGGCGATGCGTTGTTGTTCGGGGAGGGGAATGAGCGGAATCTTGAGCCGGGAGAACGTCTCTCCGGTTAGATGCTTGATTCCGCCGCCGGTGAAGAGCCTTTCGAACGCGGTTGTGCCAGCGAGGTTTTCGAGATGAAGAACCAAAATCTTTGGCTCGAATGGCACGTTGAAACGGACCCGGTGAATCGCCTTCTGGAATTTAAGGTCAGGTAAGCGTCCGTCCCAAACTGCTGAACGTCCTGGTTCTCCGCCTTCGCAAACAACGACATCACCAGCTCTCAGTCCAAAACGATCCAACTCGTGGTCATTGAAAAACATCTTCGGCAGGTTTGATGTGTTTACCTCATTCCATCGCACCGCTAGATTGTTGAGGTATGGAAGAAGGTGTCCTCTCGTGTGTTTTTGTTTGTCAAGCATCTTTCCGAGCTTGATCTCGGCGATGTCACCCAAAGCCACTTCCTCCCACTCCTCGGCGGTTTGGAATTCGGGGAAGCGGAGGCGGGGTTGGGTTTCGCCTTCGCGGGGGAAGAGCTGCTGCATCAGCCCTTTTTTATGGGTCTTGAGCGCGTCCACTTTCCGCGCTTGCGCAGCCATCAGCTCGTCCACCGAACTCAGGCACTCGGCGATTTTTTGTTGTTCGGCTTTGTCGGGTAATAGAGCTGCGAAATCACCAAGTTGAGTAAGTGAGATGTTTGGTTGTGCGGCTCCAGCCCTGATGCGCTGAATCTCAGCCTGAATCAAATCTCCTTGTAGCTGGTGCAGTAGGAACTGGTGTGAGTAGCCTGGTTTCAATCTGACGATACCAATCGCCTGATTCACGTTGGCGGGAAGTATGCTTCGGCCAACAAGCGCTATAACGCCCAATGCACCTGCGATTGAAAAGAGAATATCATTTTCCTTCAACTGTGATCGGAGGAATGAGGTGTTACAGTCCTCAGTAATGAATGCAGTTTTCCCGCAATCAACTGAACCGCCACCTAAAGACTCGATCTTTACGAAGCGAACACCCGCATCCACGTAATCAAATCCGTAGCTCGTAGGGGTTGATCCCTTGGTTATCACTTCGCATAAATCCCCAAGGCGAGTGCTTTCCCAACCCTCCGCACCTCGAAACTCCGGAAACCGCAGCTTCGGCACCAGCGCGGGCTTGGCCTCTTCCTTCGTGGTTGTGGTTTTGGTCTTGCTGCTCATAGGCGCGGAGAATGGGTCGCCCCTTCAGGGCTTGGGAATATGGGGGCGAACGTAATCCCAGGGCGTTGCCCTGGGCTGGTATGTTGCCGCCCCGTTGGGGCTGAAGATGTGGAGTCGGTTGTCGTCATTTCAGGCGTTTGACGTTGGTATCCGCCAGCAACGTGCGCATCTGGGTGATGCCTTTCGCTTGGGTGCTCTCGATCCACCGCTGGGGGGAAAGGACGAAGTAGTTGCTCCCTGCCTCATTTCTAAACCTCTCGAATTCGAGAGGTTTAAAATCCGGGTTGCACAGCTTTTCCCGCAATCCCAGGAACTCGATGGTGCTGCGGCTGCGCATCCAGTTGTTGATAACGGCGAACGGCTCTTGGGAATTGCGAT
>JAQVLM010000517.1 GCA_028704125.1 Opitutales bacterium | reverse complement strand
GAAGAGGGAAGAAGGATGAAGGAGATTGCCGTAGGCGTCGTAGGAGAATGTATCGGTGATGTTGCCTTCCAGGTCGGTCAAAGCGCGGACGCTACCGCCTCCGTCGAGCTCCTCGACGATCTGCGAAAGCCTACGAATTCATTAGCCACACAGATCACAAAATCCACAAAAGGATATGGATTTGGAACAGAGAACCGCTTCCTCTGTGTTCTATGTGCCCTTTGTGGCAAAGACTCTTAAATTCTCTCTTCCTTAGCGGCTTTGCGGCTTGAGTGCAGACGCTGCATGCAGCGTCAAACGGGCGTGAGAACCTCTTCTTCCCCTACTACCTGCCGGAACAAGCGATCCAACCCCTGTCATTTTGAGGGAGTGGGATTCGGATCAGAAACGCAATTTCCAAGCGGTGAGACCAAAGGAGTGGACTAGAGGTCCATGACTGCTGGTTGAAGCCCGCAGGAAACGCGTTTGTGGCCGAAAGCTTGATCCGGCAATTCCCGATCGCTTTCATTCCCCCATCCTGCCGGGACAAGCGATCCAACCCCTCAAAACAAATACCTCTTTTTCAAAGAACAATGCTTCCATTTTGCAGCACTCTCAGCCAAGCGCAAGCATGGAATCCACCCCAAATCCCTACGATCCCATTCCGGCCAAAATTACGATGTCAATTAAAGTGGTAACAATTCAGCGCTGGCGAAATCGTACTGTTATCCATCGAGCATCCTCCCAATGTCGCTTCACAGCATCCTTTACCAATAATAGAAGGGCCTCCTCCTCTGAACGAATATGCTCACGATCATCCGTCTTATAATCTAGATCCAATATGACTCTCACATGATTCAGAGGCGAGACTCGGGCATATATCCCTCTAACGTCAATAGCATCCATTTTTTTAACATCATGATGACAGGACAAACATCTGAATACATCGGTCCCAAGCTGGGCCTCAAATCCTGCTTCAAATCTAGGATAGTAGTCACTTAAATATACTAAAATCAACATCAATAACACGACAAAAACACAACCTAATAGAGTCTTCATAAACACAAATTAAACACTTACATATTCATGGAATTGGAACAAATCCAGTGGTTTGAATCAAAATCTCGGGATAGAATGCTATGGGAACATCAAAGCCCGAATCCCTAAAAACATCGGTTGCCCATGTGACACAATTTGGGCCAGTCCAATCCCAAGTTTGTGGGTAACGCTCGCTGCGTTTGGAAAGTTCAGCCACAGACAATGGACAAGCATTAAACGGTCTATGATGTGTTGGACCTCTATGGTCTCCGTCTTCACGAAGCTCTCCGTCATTTCTAAGGCTGCGCTTCTTCGGATAGAAACCTACCTCCTTACTAGGGATCTTGATCCATGCGTGCCCGAAATCAAGCAAACCTCTGGTTTCTGGCTTTCTCACGCGAATGTAGACTGTCCACATAGTCACAGACGGGCACGTGCGTCCAGCATCGTCTTTTGCCATCCGAATCCCTCCCATTCCTCCCATATCGACAAGCGATCGAAACAAACTCACTCCAACCATAGCCTCTGCGAGGAACATCCTCCCACTCGGGTCCCAGCCGGAGACAGGGTTGGCGTGGGCATACAAATACTTATGAAGGCTCAGAGGTTCGCCGGTGCGCCCTTCGTATTCGTCGAGGGTATGGAAGCGACCCAGGTTCGCATCGTAGAAGCGGGCCCTCAGGTAGTATTGGCCGAGATCGGGGTCGTAGCGCTCACCGCGATAGAGGTAAGAAGTGGGAAGGAAGAGGGATGAAGGTTGAAGGAGATTGCCGTAGGCGTCGTAACTGAAGGTATCGGTGATGTTGCCTTCCAGGTCGGTGAGGGCCCGGACATGTCCACCCTTGTTTTCCCTGAGGAGGATGGATGCCAGAAGCGGGAATTGCAAGGGTGACTCCAAGGGAGCGTAGGCCCCTACGTGACTGCCGGAGGCATCCCGCAGCAAACCCGCTTGTGGCGCCAAGGATTCCGGGGCTCTTCCACCCTCTTCCCCTCCTCCAACTGCCCTGGAATCCGCTCCCACCTGGGAAAAGCCGTCGTAAAGGAAGATTCGATCAACCCATTCCGAAGCGCCGGTGGTTTCATCCTCCACCAGCCTGCTCTGGCTGATGAGGTCGTGGCCGTAGTGGTAGGTGGCGACGACTGCGCCGGTGGCATCGAGCTCCTCGACGATCTGCGAAAGCCTACAAATTCATTAGCCACACAGATCACAAAATCCACAAAAAAATCCGGATTTGGAACTGAGAACCGCTTCCTCTGTGTTCTATGTGCCCTTTGTGGCAAAAACTCTTCAATCCCTCTTCCTTTGCGGCTTTGCGGCTTGAGTGCAGACGCTGCATGCAGCGTCAAACGGGCGTGAGATCATCTTCTTCCCCTCACCTGCCGGGACAAGCACTCAAACCCCTCAAAATAAATACCTCTTTTTCAAAGAACAATGCTTCCATTTTGCAGCATCCTCAGCCAGCCGCAAGCCCCGAATCTGCAAAATGAACTTCAATCCCATTCAGTTCCTCCATGCAAGCCAGTTTTGTTAGAATGCGTGGACTGACCCGTTGACGCCTCTCGCCTCAAGGATGTCCTCCAGAAACTCCCTTCCATGACCAATCAGGATGACCTCAATCCTCTACTTCCAAACAATTGGAAACCTTCTATCCAGGTTTGATTACAATCCGTCACGGTTTGTAACTAACCC
>JAQVLM010000055.1 GCA_028704125.1 Opitutales bacterium | reverse complement strand
GAATGGTGCGTTTAACAAAGAAAAGTATTTCTTTGAAGAACGCGGATGGAGAGGCGTTGCAAACGATCAGGCGTGGGGTGGTTATTGGAATGACAACGATGGAAGCCGTCAGGATTTCAAAGATCGCGCTCCCGTTGGTGTCATCTACCTCGGACCTTCGGTTGCCAACTTGAGTTCGGCTTCCGGTGCCAACATCCCCAACATCAAGGATTCGCTTGCGTTCCAAGATTATTCGGTTCGCGTGTTTGACTCCACATGGACCCGTTACGATGTCAATCCTGGCGATGCATGGACGGTTCCGGGTAACCTGCAGCGTATCTACTATCCCGATAAAGACGGCTTTGCACCGGATTGGGGCGATAAAGGACCCGCAGGTTACACGGGAACGGAAAAGAGTGACCTTTACTTCACTCAGGCGTCCAATCCTGCCAATTACAAGGGATGGGGGAGCTACCCGCTCAACCTGATCGAGAATGATAAGTATGGAAAGAACGAAAACCTTATCGAGAATGCATCGATGACCCAACGTGAAACCACGTCGGAAGTCGTTACATGGCAGGGTTACTTCCTGAATGATGCGATTGTCGCGACAGCGGGTTGGCGTAAGGATGAAGTCAAGACCAAGGATGCGAGGGCTCTGCCGGTTCCGGCCAACCGGAGCATGTACAATATGACCGACTACCGTTTGCCGGATGAGTATCCGGAAAGCCAAATCTTCGAGGATGAGTCGACCAGCTTCGGTGCGGTGGTTCATATCAATCAGCTCTTGGGTGAAAGGGATCCGCTACCGTTCAATGTCAGTGTTTCCTACAATGAGTCCAGCAACTTCTCGGTGGTTCCTGTGCGTCGTAATCTCTACGGCGCTGCGATCGGAAATCCGAGCGGGGAAACGCAGGATATCGGTCTTACGCTTTCCACCAAGGACAACAAGTACTCACTGCGCGTGATTCAATTCGAGACCAAGATCATGGATGCAACATCGACTCTCAGCAAGGCGGGAGACCTTGGTGGTGTTATCTCGAATGGTCTGAATTGGCGCAATGTGTTCCTGTATGACCTCGCAGCCTATGACTACGGGGGCCGTGAAGCACCGAGTTACCGCAATACATGGACGAATGCCTACCCGGTTGATGGCTATGACGACATGAGCGCCGCTGAGCAGGAAGCTGCTGACGCTGCGGCTCAGGTCGTGGAAGATGCTGCTATTCGCGGATGGAACGATATCCAGGCATACCTGACGGATAAAGGCTTCTTCCAGGCATGGGGCTTTAACCCTGTCCCGACTCAATACCTGACGGATCGTTCGACCTATCAGGCGACTTTGTCGGATGCAGCGGGTGGACTCCCATTGCCGGCTGCTCAGTACATTCCGCCGCTGGATAACGTGTATTCCTATGGCGCGAAACAACCTCAGGGCTTCACGGTGACTTCCGATACGATTTCCGAAGGTTATGAATTCGAGTTCACGGCTAATCCGATTCCGGGTTTGCGCTTGGCAATCAATGGTTCGAGAACCGAGGCTACCCAGAATAACGTGGGTGGAAAGGAACTGGAAGAATTCATCACCTACCTTGATTCTGTATTGTCCGATGGTGCTGGAAATCCGACTCCTGCAGGGATGATTCCGCGTTGGGGCGGAGCCGGCAACGCGATCTATGTCAGCGTTTATGCTCCTTGGCGTGCAAACTACGTCCAGATGAAGCTGAACGAAGGTGCATCGTCACCGGAAGTTCGCAAATGGAGATGGAACGTGATTGCGAACTACACCATTCAGGAAGGTCGCTTCAAGGACCTCGGCTTTGGTGCCGGTTACCGTTGGCAGGATAAGGTGGCGATCGGATATCCGGTCTCTCAGACTGCTGTCGGATACGAGTTCGACATCAAGAATCCGGTCATGGGACCATCCGAAGATGCGATTGACCTGTGGGTCAGCTATGGCCGTCAGCTTACGGACAAGATTGACTGGAAGATCCAGCTCAACGTCCGCAATGTCGGCGCCGAAGAAGGGCTGATCCCCATCTCGATTCAGCCAGACGGAACAGTGGCCGGTGCTCGTATTGCCCCGGTTCAGGAATGGTTCGTGACCAACACGTTCTCCTTCTAAGATCCGACTGACTATCGTTTCACACAAATTCAGGGCTTCCGGCTTAAACCGGAAGCCCTTTTTTTGTTGCAAATTTCCAGGGACACTTACTGCTCCATCCCCCAACCATCGGCAGTATGATACGCCAGCAGTTTCAGCTTCCCGTTATGGTGGGGTAATCCAAGCCTCCGCACGGGATGAATACAGTTTGGGTCACACACATGTTCAATACCTGTCGAATGTGAGTCCATTTGCTCCACTACATTGTATCCGTCTGTGATGGGTCTCTTGACTTTCTTTAGCTGTCAAAAACCGGAGTGAATTCCCATTTGTTAGGTCGCGAGCCTTGGTGGTGCTGAAAATCAAAACTATACTCCTATGAAACAAGACAGGGACAAATCGGAGACGGGAAAACGATTATTCCTCGGCACGCCCGAGGAGCTTTGAAGGAATCTGATAAGGAGTGTTCGATTGGCACCCAAGGCGATCCATGGAGAACCCCTATGTCAGGAAAGTTTTCGCCTGAACTGAAAAAGACTTTAAAGATTGGAACCCTGGGCAGGACAGGGCCTGGACCGGTAGGGCTTTCGGGGAAGCAATTATGGTTGGTTATGAGTTTCGGAAACCGGCCAGAATGGCATCCCTGAACGCTGAGTAACGGGACTCGGCGTCGGTCAATAATTGGGGGCTCGGGTGGGGTGGACGGTGTGACTGATACGATAGCGCACCATACAAATGACTTTCCAAAGGATTCAGGTTCTGGTTGATATGGACGGATGGATTCGGGAATACCGCGTTGGATGGATCGTTACGGTTGCTGGTTGCTGATACTGGTTGGGGCACTGATGCTGCTCCCGGGATCGGCTGATATGCCTTTGCTGGATCGTGACGAGCCGCGCTTCAGCCAGGCGACATGGGAGATGATGGGGCGTTCGGAGTGGGTCGTCCCCTATTTCAACGGCGAGTATCGCTTCGATAAGCCTCCGTTGACGTATTGGTGGATGCGGGCCCTCTACTGGATTTTGGGAAAATCTGAACTAGGAGCTCGTTTGCATTCAGTGTTTGCTACCATGTTGGTGGCGTTCGGGATGGTGGCGTTCGCCGCACGGTTGAAAAGGAAGCCGCTGGGATGGGTGGCCGCTTTTGGATGGTTGACGTGCATGCAGGTCTTTCTGCATGGGCGCTTGGCTCTGGCGGACATGCCGATGGTGGCAGCAATCTTTTTCGCAAACCGGGCCTGGTTCGAATTGCTTTTTCCGGAGGAGGGAAAAGAGCGCCGCCGGCTGTGGTTTTGGGTGCTCTACATCTCGCTCGGGCTTGGTTTTCTCGCGAAGGGTCCTCTGGGGATCGTGGTGCCGATGCTTTCACTGTTGTTGTTCCGTTTCGCGTTTTGGCGCAAGCCTCTGACCTGGCGTTCACTCAAGATTTGGACTGGGCTGCCCGTGACCTTTGCGATGATCGCCGCATGGGGTATTCCCGCTCTCATCTCGACCGATGGTTTGTTCTGGGACATTGGAATGGGTAAGCATGTGATTGAGCGTGGAGTGGAGGCCTTCAACGACAGGAAGGTGCTTCCTTTCTACTATTTGCTAACCGCCTTGTTCAGTCTCTTTCCATGGTTTGCGCTCTTGGGTGAGCGCTTCCGCTGGGTGCGGCGTGACTGGGATGCAACCTCGGCCTTCCTCGTGTCTTGGACCGTGGTTCCCTATCTGGTTTTTCTGGGGTATTCGACCCAGCTACCGCACTACGTGTTGCCAGCGTTTCCTGCCATGTTCCTTTGGGTGCTGCATGTGTGGCAGCCGGTTTATGTGGATAAGGGAGTGAGCCGCACAGGTTTGGTTTGGTTCTGGAGTTATGTCGGGATTTGGGTGACGGCTGCGGTCGCGGGGTTGGTCTGGGTGCTCGGATCTGGACTTGCGGTGGATTCCCTGAGGATCGGTATGGCGCTGTTGTTCGGCATTTTGCTTTGTATGTCGGGAATCGTGGTATGTTTCCGTTTCCGGAAGTGGGTTCCCATGTTCTTGTGTGTGCTTGGCATTGCCGTATCCCAGTGGGTGCTCGGAATTCACATGCGGGAACTTTCGGTATCGATCCCGGTGTCAGAGCAGTTGGAGGGCTTGCCCAGAGAAACCCGTTTGGTGGGCGTCGGATATGCGGAGCCGAGTCTGGTGTTCTATTCGGGTCGCAAGTGGGAGTTTGGGCTAGAAAGTATCGATAAGCGTGCGGCAGAAATTCGGGCGTCACAGGAAAAAGGCACGGACAATGGCCTACTGAGCCAAGAGGACCGTATGCGTCAGATGATTCGTCAGGAGCTTACGAAAGAACTGCAGTCGGATCAGGCAAAACAAACCGTCTACGTTCTACTGGATCATGAATACCTCGTGGATCAGATGATCACTGAGGCATGGGGCGGCAAACCCGCTGGAAAGCGGAAGGAGCTTGGATTGGATGTGCCGGCCTTGTGTGGAGATACCCATAGCGTAACATCGGTGATAGGGCTCAATTTCGCCAGATCCCGCTGGTCAAAGGTTTGGCTCTGTATCCCGAACACCATCCCCTCAGAGAACCAGTGTTTAAGCCTAGATATATAGCGGCAGTTGTGGCAGTTCATCCAACATGGGATGCCTTTTTTAGATTCCGCCTCTATTGAACTGGGAAGGTCGGATCATCGGCGCTTTTGCGGTTTGACAGGTCAAACAGGAATGCATGTAAACCACTTCACCACGAAAACGATCATACAGGGACTGGTTGTATTATGCGGACTGCTTTCCGCTCTCGGGACGGGTGTTTTTGCGTGGGTGGACCATGGTCCGGAATGCTATGGCGGTGCGGCTTTGAATGACGTGGAGGACGGTTGCCTGTTCCTTGTTCAGGATCCCAGACCGGGCAAACCGGTATGGAAGATGGTTCGTGAAGGCCGTTTTCATTCTGAGAGTTCAGTTTTACTTGTTTCCGGACGGTATGGAGTTCAACTGGAACCCTGTTGTTTACAGTTGGCGAAAAAGCCCCTGCCCGATCGGAAAGCGGATCAATACTATCGCACAGGACACTGGGCCCGTCCGCCTCCATCGGTTTGATTGGAACGTTTGCTACTTGGCCCCGGAGCATCAATCCCGGGGAATGACACAGAGATTCAAACCAATCAATCGTTCATCCGCGTGGATGAACACGGAGTATCCAATATGAAAAAACCATTTTTGAAACGGGTAATGGACCTGTTTTTCGCACACGGAATGCCCTCTTCCGAAGAATTGAGTCGCCAATACGCGGAGATGACAGATGTCGCCTTCGGTCAGATTAATCCGATGGAACTCACCCCCGAGGCCCGTCAGTGCTACGAGGCCGAATCCCGTAAACGGAAGACCCGACAATAACCAAAAACACAGGCATCCAACTGCCTGTGCTCCATCATAATAAAAACACAGTGCTTTTATTGACAGGTTTGAGAATGTTTGGCATGTTGCAAAAGAAGGATGATTATGAAAAGAAAACGTGTTGTGGTTCAGAATCGGGATGGCGTCTATCATCTGATGAGTCGGTGTTGTTTGGGTGAGCACTTGCTGGAGGATGGGGAAAAGGAGATGTTCATCGGGATGATGCGGCGGCAGGCGGCGTTCTGTGGGGTGGATATCCTGGCGTATTCAATCATGTCGAATCATTTCCACATCCTGGCGCGGGTCCGGCATGAGAAGCCGCAGACGGATGCGGAGTTGCTGAGCCGTTATCGGGCGTTCCATGAGGGTTGTCGGATTTCCCCCTATTCGATAACGCCGGATGGGCTGGAGAAGATGCTGGAACGGAATGATGAGATCGCGCAGCATGCGCGGGATGCTTTGCTGGCGCGTATGGGGGATGTGTCGGTGTTCATGCGTGAGCTCAAGCAGCGCTTCACGATCTGGTTTAACCATCAGAATGGGAACCGTGGCACCTTGTGGATGGAGCGCTTCAAGAGTCTGGTGGTTGAGCCATCGCTGCAGGCAATGGCAACCGTTGCGGCCTACATCGACCTCAATGCGGTGCGCGCTGAGCAGGTGGATGATCCGGCAGAATACCGTTTCTGCAGCTATGCCGCTGCAATGGGAGGCAAGGCGTCCGCTATCAATGGCTACCGCTTGATCTACGGTGGACGTGCCTTTTCGGAAGCGATTGCGGCGTATCGTCTGTGTTTGTTTGGGAAGGGCGCTAAACCGAAAGGCGAACAGGACAAGGACCGTGGCGTAATACCCCTGGAGAAGCTGGATGCGGTGATCCGCAGCGGTGGAAAGGTGGAGGTGTCGGAGTTGCTGCGCCGGAGGGTCCGTTACTTCAGTGATGGAATGGCAATCGGATCCAGGCTATTCCTCAAGGAGATCTATGAGCAACACCGGGAGTGTTTTCCCGAGAGCCGGAACGCCCGTTTTGCATCGATGAAAGGGGCAGACTGGGGTGAATTGCAGGTCGTGCGTGACCTCAAGGTGGATGTATTCGGGTGAGAAGATTGGACAAGATCCGTCATTGCCAAAGTCCGGAGAGTTCAAATACTGCGATGAACCGGACCCATGTCGACGATACGCATACTTTCCGATCAAGTGGCCAACCGCATTGCTGCGGGTGAGGTGGTCGAGCGTCCGGTTGCGGTAATCAAAGAGCTCGTCGAAAACAGCATTGATGCTGGAGCGACCCGGATCCGGATTGCGATTCAGAAGGGTGGAAAGTCGCTCATGCGGGTGGAGGACAATGGATGCGGGATGAGTCCCGATGATGCGATGATGTGCATCGAGCGGCATGCCACGAGCAAGATCCAATCGAGCGATGATCTTTTCAATATCCGTACCCTTGGGTTCAGGGGGGAGGCGATACCATCTATCGCCAGTGTATCGCGCTTCCTGCTTCAGACGAGGGCCGAGGGATTTCTTGAGGGGACGGAGATCTTGATCAATGGAGGAAAACTGATCCATTCGAAATCTGTAGGCATGCCTAAGGGAACCAGGATTGAGGTCACCCATCTTTTCTCGTCGGTACCGGCACGACGCAAGTTTCTCAAAACTGACAACACAGAGGCGTCGCATATCATTCAGACCATCCGGATGCTGGCCGTGGCCCACCCCGGAATTGGTTTCACTTTGCACTCCAGTGACCGTTCGGTTTTGTCTGTTCCCGAGGGCCAGGATGTCCACTCGAGGATCATCTCGCTGTGGGGTGGGGAGTTGTCCGGGAACCTCCTGCCCTTGAATCTTGAGAACAGTTTCTTGCGTGGGCATGGATTCATTGGAAACCCGGGTTTTTCGAGACCCACCCGCCACGACATGGTTACGATTGTTAACGGTCGCTCGGTGGAGTCCAGGACCTTGGGCTTTGCATTGACGGAGGCCTGCCACACCCACATTCCCAAGGGCCGATATCCGATCGCGTTTTTGTATTTGGACGTGGATCCTTCTTCGATTGACGTGAACATCCATCCCTCGAAGAAGGAGATCAAGTTCAAGGATGAGGGTGCGGTGCGATCGACTCTGATTCAGGCGATTTGGAAGACATTCGGCGATGCGGGAGCCTCTGCCAATTCCGGTCCTGTTGTTGATCACGAACCTGATCCGACTTCCATTTCACCGGTGTCGCCGGTATTGAGTCCCCATCGCCCGGGTTCTTGTGAGGTCTGGCCACCACCCATGCGAAATTCTCCGGCGAGTATGGATGTTACATTCCTGCGACCTGATCCTTCGCGATCCCGATCTCCATCACTTGGCGATAAATCCGTCCCGGAGCCGATGCCCCAGAAACCATCGGTGGCACCGGCGGGTGAACCCAGTCAACCGATGGCCTGTGACCCGGTGTCGTGTCCGGCAGAGACGAGGTGGGACAGCCGTAAAGAATGGCGATACATAGGAAACTTCAACCGGGTCTATTCGGTTTTCGAACGCGATTCCGGTTTGACGCTGCTGCATGGTCCAAATGCCTTCAGAAGGGTGCGATACGACAAGGTATTGGTGGATTTGGAGCACTCGGGAATTCCCCGCCAAGGATTAGTGATCCCGGTCTGCGTTGAGCTCGATCTGATGCAGGACCGGACCATGAAAGCCGAGTGCGATCGGCTTCCGCTGTTTGGTTTGGGCGTGAGTGAGTTTGGCCGCAGGACCTACCGGATCGAAGAAATTCCGGCTTGGATTGAAGTCTCCGATTCCAAGTCATACCTATTGGACCTCCTTTCATGGCTAGGATCGAGTCGAATGGAAGCCGATGTGCGTATGGAAGGAGAGGTGCGTCGTGAAGCCGCCCGTATCATCTATGCACACGGTTCGTCGAAAGCGGACTACCCCTTGGGTCCGGATGCATCCCATCATTTGCTGGAATCGCTCTTAGCTTGCCGAGATCCCTTATCGAGTCCGGAAGGAAAACCGACAATGGTCCATTTACCGCATCGGTATTTCGACAACCTGGTGAATCCCGTTCAGGGCCCCGTTTCAAAGTCGCATTGAGTTCCGTTAAACGGACTGAGTCGAAGCCTCATGGCCGATGGCTGGCGTTTCTTCGGGATGATGGTATATTGGGGGCTTTGCGGAGGTAGACGCTGCCGTTCAGGCTCTTGAGGCGTAATTCGGGGCCGCCCTCTCCGTTGATTCTGCCGGAGACCGTTCTCCCGATGGGGAATCTGCCGGTTGGGGCGACAGTGATCGGAAACTCCGAGTGGATGCTGCCATTGGTGGTTTGCAGGCGGAAGCTTGCTGGCGCGTCGGGTGGAAGCGTCAGGTCGATGTCGCCATTCAGGGAACTGAGCGAGAGGGGTTTGTCGGCCGGGAGCCGGGTCATCTCGACGGATACCCTGCCCTGAACGGAGTGCGCAATAACGGATCCGGTGGCATTGCGAACGATGACGGAGGCGTTGACGCTGTTGAGTTCGAGGTCGCCGGAGATCCCATCGACATCTATGCCGGATCCGTTGGTGCAGTTCAGGATCAGGGATGTGGCGGATGGGACCAGAATCGATACTTTACCGGGATTCGGGTTGCTCGTGCCAAGGGTAATGATGCCGTCCTTCGACTTCGCGGTGATTCCGGATCTTCCACCGGTCACGTGGAGCTCATTCAGGGCATGGGTGCGGACTTCGATGCTGCCGTTCAAGACGCTGAGTTTGACGGTTGCGGGTTGATCCGGATCGGCGATGTTGATCCGAATCGATGGGATCGGGTTATCCGTGTCCGCGAAGAGAGGGAATGCGGAGATACAGGCAATTGCACAGAAGAGAACCCGTAGATGAAGGAAGTGATGGGTTTTCATGGCTAGATCATTTCGAGTTGGGAGATTCCGGATTCCGCAGTCGAGCGGATGTAGTCTTCCAGATGATTGCGTTCGAGAAGTTCGCGGAGGGCTTTGGTCGCTTTGGGGTCCTCCAGTTGGAGGATCAGGCGGATGAGCTCAGCTTGCAGGATCGGGGAGTTTTGCCGTAGCAGGGACTCGGGGAGCGAATGCTGGATTTCCGGGAGATCGAGATGCGGTTGCAGAACCTCCAGAGCCGCCAGACGGACATTTACGTTGGGATCCGTATCGAGGGTTTGGAGTAAGGCCTGCATGACCGGGGCTTCAGTCGGGGTAAGCTGGCCGGACAGGAGCACTCCCCGCAGGCGTTCGCTTGCCGATTCCTGATGCATGAGTGAGAGAGCCATCTCGCGTTCGAGGGCCGATACCTTCCGGTGGAGTTCATCCACGGTTGAAAACGCTGGGTCGCTGCCGGGACGTGGTTTGAAAGCTAGATTCCATCCGATGAGGATCCCGATGCCGAGTATCAACAGGACGGCGGCCGATGATCCGGCGGCGATCAGCCAGCCCATGCTGTTGAACCATGAGGAGAGTCTTGCCGGACGCGTAGTGGAAACCGATGTCTTTTCTTCCCGTTTCCATCTTTCAAGTGAGGAGAAGAACCGGGAGTCCATATCCGGATCGGGAGGGGCGTCGGGGATATCACCCATCGACTCCCAGAGGGTTTGCATCGAGGTGTAGTGTTCGCGGCAGGTCGGGCAATCCCGCATGTGTTGTTCCATCTGCATGCGAAGGGCAGGCTTGAGGGTGGTCGCGAGGTCATCGGCCACCAGTTTGTGAAAGCGTGAGCAGTTCATGACACTTCCTTTCTGCTGAGGTATTCAAATTGCTGACGGAGTTCGTTCATGGCGCGGAGCACCCGCATTTTCACCGCTCCTACTCTGCATTGCAGGATGGTTGCGATTTCGTCGTATTTGAGGTCTTGATAGCGGCTTAGGATGAGCACTTCGCGCGAGGCTTCGGGAAGCCTGGAAATGGATTGTTTCAGTTGGTCGAGATCCTGCCCCAGGATGACTTGTGTGTCCGGGCGGACACTGTTCTCATCGGCGGTGGGCAGGTTGTCCTGTTCCTGAACCGCTGACATGACGGGTTCGCGGGCGGCATGGGACCATGCCTGGATGCGGACGTTGCGTGCGATCTGATACATCCATGTGCGGAAACTGTGTCGTGGGCGGTAAGATTGCCGATACTTCATGATGCGGAAAAATACGTCCTGAGCGAGATCCTCGCTGAGGTGGTGTTCGGAGGTAAGCCGGAGGAAGAAGTTGAAGAGGGGCGTGCGATACCTTTTGTACAGGGTCGAGAGCTCGTCGATTTGCCCCTCTCTCACCCGGAGCATGATCACTTCGTCCGACTCGGAATCGTCTGCCTGCATGTTGGATCCAATACACAGGAATACTTGCGAATACCGGAAAGGTCACACCGATTTGTCGAAATTCCGGAAAACAACCGCCGATACAGCCTCAGTGGAAATCGTAGGATTGCACAGCTGGAAGTGCTTTCAAGGGGATTCCGGAGAGCCGGATCGC
>JAQVLM010000516.1 GCA_028704125.1 Opitutales bacterium | reverse complement strand
TCCTGCGATCGATGTTCTGGAGAGTATCAGCCGGTTGGTGCGCGATATTTGTTCCGAGGATGAAGTGGGGCTGATCGGAGAGGCACGGGACTTGCTTGCATTGTATCGGAAGAATGAAGACCTCATCAACATCGGCGCCTATACGCCCCGCAGTAATCCCAGAATCGATAAGGCGATTTCCAAGTATGGACCGATCATGGAGTTCCTGCGCCAGATTCCCACGGACTCGGTTGAGCGATCCGATGCCTTTAAGCGCCTGCGGGTCATTCTCAGGGGCAGTTGATCGTAAACCGGTGTAATTTCAGGGATGAAACGGTTCGACTTCAGATTGGAAAGTGTGCGCATCCTGCGGCAACGTGTTTTGAACGATGCGGAATCGAGTTATGGGCGGGCCGTGAGGGATCGGCGGCGGGCTGAAACTGCCGTGGCGGAAGGCGATATCCGGTTGAAGGAGTTGAACGCCAAAATGACTCCGGTGCCGGGCGGGCGTTTTTCCCCATCCACCCAGTCCGCTTACGTTGAAGCCCTTCGTGAACACGACCGTAAGGTTCAGGGGTTGCGGACGGCGCTGACCCGCTCCCTGCAGTATGAGGCGAAATGCCGGAAGGCGTTTATCGCTGCCAAACGGGATCATGAGGCGTTGGTGAACCTGAAGGAACGTCAGCGGCATCAGCATTTCTATCGTCAGGATCAATTCGAACAACGGGAGATGGATGACATGTTCAATGCGCGTCGCCAGATCGAAATGACCGCAGCCACACTTGAGGCTGCCAAGGCTACATGGGAGGAAAACGAAGCATCATGAAGAGCGGTTTAACAATGTGGGTTTGGATGGTTCTGGCGATGCTGCTTCACCTGGGTGGGTACTTGGCCGCGCTGATGACCCATCCGTTTGAGATTCCATCCTCATTGTTTCCGGAGCCTGAGGTGCCGCCTCCAAGTATCGAAGACATTCTGGAAAACAAAACGCGGGACATCGATTGGTACCTCAAAACAACCGAGTTGGACCGTTTCGTGGAGGAGCTCAATGAGCGGCGCAAGGCAATTGAGATCAAGGAGTTGTCATTGCGGAATCTGGAAGCTCACATTGCGACGGAAAAAGAAGAGCTCAAATCGTTGAAGGAGGAAATCGAGCGGCGGCATGAACTGTTGAGCCAGCAGATCATCACCGTAAGGGCCAATGAAGCCGCGAATCTTCGGGTGTTGGCACAGAGTTACTCTGAGATGGATCCGGCTTCCACCGTGAGGATTTTTACCCACATGGAAAATGCTTTGGTGGTGAAAATTCTATCGCTGATGAAGCCGGAAATCGTGGCGGCGGTCTTTGGAGAAATGTCGAAGCCGGGGGATCGTCCTGAGAATCAGGCAATGATCCGGCGGGCCGCTGTGCTCACGGAGCAACTGCGGTTGCACAACAAGGAAAGGCAATCTCAATGAACACACAACAGTCGGGTGTATCGGGTGCTTCGGATCTTCGGGTGCCTCTGTTGTCCATTCCATCCCCTTCGGCGTCTCGCCATTCCAGGGACGGTTCAGGTGGTTTGGAAGATTTCTCCAGCTGTTTGGATCGGTTTTCGCATGACAGGGGTCGGGACCGGGCGGGCCAACCGCCTGCGACATCCAATGGCGATTCCGCGGGAACTGCTTCATCTGCTGCATCCGTAGAGCTGGAAGAAGCGGACGACTATGATTTCTCGGAATTGTCCCTTTCGGATGACCTCAATCCGTCCGCAACAGCATCCAATGAAGCTGGACCGGTGAATCCGGATGACGGAGCGCCTGTTCCTTTCCCGGAAGACCATCCCAAGTCCGGTGATTGTTCCCAGTCGGACGGATCAGAGGCCGTCATGCGAGCCAGTGCGACGGATGCGCCCAAATCGGCGAAGGATGCAGCGGGGAGCGATGTGAAGGCGGCTTCCGGCAAGGAAGGCGATGCGATGGATGCGAAAGTGGCCATCCTGCCCTCGAATGCTGCGGACCGGTCGGCCCGGACGGAGCAAACAGTTGTAGTGGACGCTGGCAAGAAGGTCGGAAAAGAAGGGTTGATGCCCGGGCAGGGTTCAAAGCAGGTATTACCGGGAGCGAAAGCCGCCCGTGACGTGGAATCTCCCGCAGTGAAACAGCCGACGATTCCGGTTGCCGACTCTGCCAAGGAAGCGAAAGCAATGATGCACACCGAGCAGAAAACGGTCTCTGTTCAAGCCGGTGGCGCAAAGGTGGCAACGATTCAGGATCCAATCGAAAAAAGCGGGACGACCCAACCGATTGAGAGCGGAAAGTCTCCAGTATTGGCAAGCGCTGAAACGGAGTCAGGCGCTTCGTCCAGGAATCCGAAAAACCCGACCCAAACCGGACTCAAAGGTAACATTCCGACTCAAGGCGCGGCATTATCGTCCGGCACTTCCCAAAAGGACGTAAAGGCGATCGATGTTCCGATGAAAGCTCCGAATGGGGCGAAGTCTCCTGTTGTGGATGTGCAAAATGCCGGTAAAGGTTTGGAATCGGGTAAGAATCCGGAGATTGCCGCAAATCCGGCAGAAGTTTTGCCAAAGGGAACAGAAGCACTTTTCCATAGGGGGGATGTCCGGGATGTCGGACAGCGTCATCCATCTACAAAACAACCGTTGTCGAACACATCTCGGAATGCCCCCGGCAATCCGCCTGAAGCAACAAATCAAGCACTGAAGGAAACGCTTGCATCCGGATCAAAG
>JAQVLM010000515.1 GCA_028704125.1 Opitutales bacterium | reverse complement strand
CATTTGGAAATGTGGTGACGGAGGCGCTGGCCAGCGGATTGGTGATTGTGGCATTTGACTATGCGGCTCCCCGGCAGTACATCCGGTCAGAGATCAACGGTTTTTTGGCTCCGATGCGCGATGAAGAAAGCTTTGTGGCGAAAGCGCGATTGGCGGTGGCGATATCCCGGTATCCGACCATGAAGCGGGAGGCTCGGGAAACCGCGATGAAGATATCGTGGGATGTTGTGATGGAGGGGTTCGAACGGGACCTGTTGGAAGTGTTGGGGGTGGGGCAAGTTTCGAAAGAAAGGTGATTTTGCGGTAAATCTCTGCTTGACGGGGCGTAAGCATGGGGATTTAACGTTTAATTCATTTCCAGCAGATTCTACCACGTTTTACTGCGAATTCCCCTATACCCACGATTTCACCGCTGATGCTGATCCCGAATAAGATCCATTGGACCCTATTTCCCTAAAACGGTCCCCGTTTTCCGCAACGTGTGATGCGGCAGGCGATCGCCTGTCCAGCCCGAAGTGGAAGGATGGACCAAACAACACCAAAACCACATGAAACAAATACAGAAAGACCTGCAGGCTGCCCTCATGGGTACGCTTATGCTCTCCTGTGCGGTGCCCATTGCCGCGCAGACAGCAGCATCCCCCGACGCGGGGATCGACGAGGATGTCTATATCCTGAACCCGTTTGAAATCTCGGCGGGAGCGGATACTGGATACCTAGCCACCGAGACCCTCGGCGGAACCCGCATCCGTACTGACCTGAGGGATTTGGCAACGCCCCTTAGTGTCGTGACTTCGGAGTTTTTGCAAGACACCGGAGCGAAAGACAACCAGACTCTGCTCACCTATACGACAAACACCGAAGTCGGCGGTTTGTTTGGTAACTGGGCAGGAACGGGTAACGATAATCAGGCCAGTGACCGTGGGCAGTTGTTGCGTCCGAACAACAACACCCGTGTGCGTGGTCTGGATGAGGCCGACAACACCCGGAACTTTTTCCTGACGGAAATTCCATGGGACTCCTATAATGTGGACCGGGTCGAAATCCAGCGTGGCCCAAATTCGATCCTTTTTGGTGTGGGAAGTCCTTCCGGTATCATCAACACGACCACAATTGTGGCCGAAATGGGTGAGACCAAGGGGAAGATCAATGCCGAATACAGCAGCTTCGATTCAAAGCGTGTTTCGGGTGATTTCAATATGGTGGTTATTGACGATCTTTTGGCCGTTCGGGTTGCCGCGGTCAGGGATGATCAGAATTTCCGCCAGAAGCCTGCATTCAATCTGGATGAGCGGATCTTCGCCACAGCGACTTACCAACCTCAGCTTCTTCCCAGTTCCTGGGCTGATAAGATGGTGATCCGTGCATCGTATGAAAGCGCTCAGGTTGAGTCCAACAATCCTCGTATTCTTCCTCCCGTGGATGCCATTTCGTTGTGGTTTGAGGATGCGGGTGGCGATGGAGTTCATGACTTGATTGGTTTTGAAAAGGGAGTCATGGACATGTTTCTCTACAGTCAATCCGGGGGAGGCGATCCGGAGCGTGGTCTTGACGGCGACGTCATCAATGGTCGTGTCCTTCTCGGTACGACAGTCGTGGATGGCGGTGGGCTGAACAACGGCGGACTCGGTTTTTGGTACAAGAATGGGGCGTCGCAACCCTACTTTGTTTCAAGACAGGCTCCACGTTCTCACCCCGGCGCTTTGGCTGCAGATGGAACGGTGGACAATGCGATTGATATTCCCTATGGGACCGCACGCAGAATGGGCGCGTTCAGCAACTACGCCTACTCAGTGGATCGTCTTGACGAAGCCTTGGGAAATGCTTCCCGTTTCCCTCTCGCGACGCGTGGATACTACAAGGACCGTTCGTTGTCCGATGAAAGTATTTTCAACTTCTACGACTATCTGATCGATGGAGACAACAAGCGCGAATTCAAGGATTGGAAGGCCGAAAACATTTCGGTAGTCCAAACCTTTTTCCAGAGTCGCCTTGGTCTTGAGTTTGTTTATGATCACCAGAAATACAAGGAATGGCGGGGTGGTGCCACTTGGCAGCAGCCTTATATTTCGGTCGACATCAACAAGAACCTGCAGCATCAGCTCTCGCAGTATAGCCGGATTCCGGACCCGAGCGGAGCGAATGCAGATGGTTTGATTGACCCGGAAAGCTATAGTGTGATCGGGTTCACCCCGTCCGCATCTCAGCCATACGCGAATCCTATGGCTGGTGCCGCGTTTATTTCGGGTGGATTTGCTCTTAACAATATGTCCACGATCGAACGTGAGACCATGCGGTTTACCGCATTTGGTGAAATGCGTGGATCGGACTTCTTCGATGCCGATTCGTGGTTGGCAAAGGCAATCGGACGCCATGTGTTCACTGGCCTTTTGACCCGTGAAGAAAAGTATCAAACCGATACTCAATGGGAGCCAAGCTCGACCAGTTTCGAGTGGGCATTCAACTTGAATGCAAACAAGGACACGAGCATGGAACTGGGGCAATCCGAGCGTAAGGTGACTCCGGTTATTTATCTGAGCGATCCCATGTTCAACCGCACATCGGCTTCTGGCCTGAATCTTGGACCGATCAAGACTTATTATAATCCATCTGGTGTATATCTGACGGACTACTTCCAGACTACATGGGTGCCTTCCCTCAATCCTGCGGATGCCAGCTATGTTGATCCGGGTGCTCCGTGGACCACTCTCTTGG
>JAQVLM010000054.1 GCA_028704125.1 Opitutales bacterium | reverse complement strand
CTCATGCCAGCCTGGTATTTGAGTCGCATGACCTCGCGCTGGGTCGGGGTAAGCTCGTCGATGAGCGCAAGGACGGTTCGGGTGGTGTCGGAGACCTCGGCGACCTGATCCGGAGCGGAGGTATCGTCTTTCAATGCCGATTCGTAAGTGCCGAGGGGTTTCATGCGCTTCTCCTTTCTAAGCCAGTCGAGGCATCGGTTGCGGCATACTTTGAATAGCCAGGGGCGTAGGATATCGTCCGGCTTTCTGGGGCGCTGGGCCATGCGGATGAAGGTGTCCTGAACGCAGTCGCTTGCGCTGTCGCTGCGGTGGACGATGCTGCGGGCGTAGCAGGTAAGGGGTGGGCCATGGCGACGAATGGCATCGTCGACCCAAGCGGATGGGGAATCTTCGGATTCATGGTTCATGGATGAAGGTTTGTGTTGGGCAGTTTCCGCTCAGAAATCAGAGAATGCTTCCGGGTGGCACCTTCGAATTGGAGGGCAGTTGAACTGTTGCTTTCATGAACGCTACGCACGAACGGTATCGATTATTAGGCAGGATGACACAAAACGTCGGCCTCCGAAAACCAAAAAAGGCGGTACGGCGGAATCGGGAGTCTCCTCCTTGACAAAGGCAAGTGGCGCGCTCAGTAAAAGGGGAGCACCGGAAAACGGTTATCACACGCAACGGAAAACCATGCGGGCGCCTCATCTGTGGTGGCTGGTTTTTGCATTGCCCGGACCGATTGAGAGCCAATGGGCGCTCAATCCGGGAGTGTTTCACCGCCGGTTTCAGGAATGCGCAGTCTTTAGAGGAAGGATCGGAATGCTTGGTCTATGGAGATCTCAGGATGATTCCCTGTGTTTCTCCCGTAGGCATGGATCCAATCATATTTTGAACTGTTTCACGATTGCACTCAGCGTGGATGCGAGCTGGAAAAGTTCATCCGCACTTTGGTTGACTTGGTTGATTCCATGTGCGGTCTCTGATACCGCCTCGTTGACCTTCGTGATGGATTCGGCGACTTCGGTGAGTGCAGAAGCTGACTCGGCGACATTTCTGGCGACGTCCCGTGCCCCGTCGTTGGCACCGGACACGCTGCGTGCGATTTCCCCAACCGCCACATCCTGTTCTTGAATGGTAGTGACGATCGAATGGGAGAGATGGTTGACTTCACCTACCACATTGCTCGTGGTTTGAATGGCATCGACGGCCCGACGGGTGCTTTCCTGCATGGATTCGACCTGACGCCGGATGTCGTCAGTGGCGGTGGCGGTCTGGCGTGCCAGATCCTTGACTTCATTGGCCACAACCGCGAAGCCCTTGCCTGCATCGCCTGCCGAAGCTGCTTCGATTGTGGCATTGAGCGCAAGGAGGTTGGTTTGTCCTGCAATCTGCTGAATGAGGTCGACGATTTTTCCGATTGAGGCGCCAGCTTCGGAGAGACCCTGCATGAGTTGGCGTGCCTGATCGGCTTCATTCTGGGCACGCTCGGCGATGTCGGATTCCTTTTGGCAAGCGCGTGTGACCTCGCTGATGGATGCGCTCAGTTCTTCGACTGCGGAGGCCACCACGTTCATGGATGCGGACATTTCTTCAGCAGCGGAGGAGATGGAATTGATGTTGGCGTTGGATTGTTCGGTGGCAGCCGATACAGTGCTCGCCTGTTGGGTCATGTTATCCGAGTTGGATGCGATTTCCGAGGATGCGGAGTTGAGTTGTCCAAGGGCGTGGGAGAGCGTTTGGGTGCTGCCATGAACATCCCGGATGATGTGGTGGATCCTTTCGACAAACACATTAAACCAGTAGGCGAGCTCGCCTACTTCATCTTTGGACTGGATGTGAAGGCGCTTGGTCAGATCTCCCTCTCCCTGCGCGATGTCTTTGAGCATGAAAGTGGTTTGAAGGATGGGGCGGGTGATGAGCTGCGTCATCCCAAAGAGGGCTGCCGCCCCCCCAATGAAAACGATTCCGAAGGCGATCCCGATCGTGGTGAGCATCTCACGCATTCCCGCCTGGATCATGGCCTTCTGTTCCTCATCTGGCACCCCGAGAAAAAGGATCCCGATGGGTCGGTCATCCGAATCCAGAAGCGGATCGTACACGCATAGGTGGTTTTGTCCCAAAATCGAGGCATCTCCAATGTATCTCCGTCCATTCATGACCGGTTCATAGGCTGCACTGTCGGTGCCTAGCATGGTTCCCACGGCCCGTTCTCCGGAGGTAGTCCGGATGTTGGTGGCGATACGCCGGAAGTCCCTGCCGTCTTTGACGAAGAGGGTGGCGACCACGCCCAGATCCATTTGGAGCTCATCCACCATTTCGAAGCGGTTTTCGATCGGGTTTCTCTGTGCATCGACCAGCTTGCCATTGGACATGGCAATCGTCCCGTAGTGCAAGCGCAGGTAATTGTGTGCGCTATGGATGTCACCTTCGAGTTTGGAGGTAAGCGCGGAGTGGACAAGGCCACTGCCGGACCGGGTTGCACTCCGGTAGGAGATGAAACTGAGCGTGATTCCAGTGATCATAAGGATCGAGGTTGAGAGGGTGAGAATCTTGGCTCGAATGGTCCAGTTTACCTTCATGTTTTGTCAGTTGTTTTCGATGGATTCAGATGATGATTTGAGTCGTGGTTTGGTTTGTATATCGGCATAATACGATGCAACCTAAGCCGAATTTTCTCTAAAACCATTCTGAGTCCGATGCGGTCTTCGCCATCCAATAAACCGGGAATCATTTCCGGCGAAGATGA
This sequence comes from Opitutales bacterium, assembly GCA_028704125.1. Lineage (GTDB taxonomy): Bacteria > Verrucomicrobiota > Verrucomicrobiia > Opitutales > JAFGAQ01 > JAFGAQ01. The sequence continues at coordinate 8,209 of JAQVLM010000054.1, read as the reverse complement.
GCTTGGTTTGTGGTGTCTCAGTATCGAATGACCGAATCAGAACAAGGATGAATTTAAACCAATGGTTTCATTCGGATGATGCCTCTCCTGATGCGGATAGCTGTAAGACAGCGTCGGGATCGGAATCTGTCGCCTCCACGTGAATGACCATACGGGTGCCGGCTTGAATGGTTTGGTTGGAGAGAGGAGCGATAAAGGGTGGGTTGTTGGCTGGAACGTATTCAAAGGCTCCAAGATCTGGTGCAAGCCCATGCGGACGCCGGATCCCATCGAAATCTGTTGGCGTGGATCCGGCGAGTGTTCCTGCGTCAATCGGATCTGATTCCGCCCTCAGTCGGAAATTACGGTCGATATGGTCCGGATTGTTGATGTCCACAAATACATCAATGTCTGACAATAGATTGGCCCCGATTACGGAATCCAGCCCATGGTCCATTATCATGATGGGATCGTTGACGTTTTGTTGGTTGATGTAGGATAGATTGTTTTGGACGTGGGTATCGATTGCACTCCTGGCCGTGTTGTCTGGAAGTGTGATCCTTTCTATTGCGACCCCCGTGAATACATTGTAGTATTGGTTGGGATCCTGGTAGTCATTCTTTACAATCGTGTTGTGCACGATCCGGTTGCCCTCGGTGTTCTTAAAGACGGTTGGGATGACTGAGATTCCGGTGAAGTAGGTTGAGGACCGACTTCCATCAATGATGTTGTTGCGGATGGTGTTGTGATCGCCTCTAACTTGCAATGCGATCATCACTGGCAGAGATTGCTGGCTCATGGTCCCATAGCCGGCAAAAATCCTGTTTCTTTCGAAGATAACATGAGATAGCCGCTCATCTGAACCTTCGTCTTGCGGCCCAATGACGACAGGCCATGGACCGGACGTTCCCATTATGTTATCATGGACAACGGAAAACCCTGAACCATGATCAATACGGGTTTCTGTCGTGCTGGATAGCTCGGACTCTTGAGGACCGTGGAACTTCAGCGCGTGGCGACCCGTGTTTGAAAAGAGGCTGCTTCCATGAAGCAGATTGTGTGAGATCACCGCCAGATAGCCTTGCCAGACTCTCAGGATATGGGTGTCCTCGGAGTTGTTGATCGCGTTACCCATGACGAGCAGACGCTCGGATCCGGTATAGACAACCATTTCGTAAGCATCGTGGATCTTACTGCTTACCAGCATCCAAAGATCATTTCCCGGATTGTTCCAGTGTGAGTTGCCCACGGGTGTTCGGAATCCCTCCACCTCGATCTGATAGAGCAACAGGTTGGATAGCGCGTCTTCTCCTCCTCCCATGAAACCCCAGTAGGATTTGTTTCCGATAATGTGAATTCCGGTGAAGATGGCATTTCGGAAGTCGCGAAAGGAAAAGAAATTCTGGACGAAGGTGTTGTCCGGGTCTTCGTAGACGGTTGGATACCCATCGGGATAGTCGATTTCGATGATTGGAGCATTTGTGTGGCAGCCATATTCATCCCTTCCTGTGGAAGCCCCAAACGCCCCAAGAATAAAGGGTCCGCTTCGGGGCCAGAGCGTGATGTTGTCTTCTGACTTAATGTACCATTGTTCTCCCCGGCGCAGAAGGATCCTTTTTCCATCTGTCATGTGAGGCACTAGATTGAAGAAATCGGATGTTGTAACCAATAACGCTCCCGAGGGAGCTCCGGTGAAATCCCCGGATGTCGAAACGCATATGGTTGAATTGCCAGGAAAAACCAAGTCGGGATCTTGAACCGTGATATCTTGTGAATAGGTGTGCGTCTCGTTTTCCGTTGTCGTAACGGTTAACGTGACCGTGTAGTTTCCCGGGTTTTCGTATACGTGACCGCTTACAAAACCAATGTCATGGTTCCGGGATCTTCCGCTGGATGGCCAATTCCCGGACAGAGGGTCACCAAAATCCCATTCATATTGGAAGTCCGCACTGAATGAGATACCTCCACTCGGTGGCGGCTGAATGACGCCTGACCCGGGGTTGAGGGCATTGAAATGCACGCCGAAGGGGGCAACGCCCTCCGTCCCGCTGGCTGTGCTCATCAACTGGGCGGAAAGGCAATTCGCAAATGTGTATGCAATAATGAACAGGCAAGTCGTTGGCTTCATCCGCGCATTTGTTGGAGGATCAGGAGGTTAACGAACCTTACAAGAAAGACTTCCAGGGGGCATTGTCAAATCGATCGGGGTGACTGTACACTGGAGAAAAGCGCGTGGATAATGTTTGTCCATGCATTCCTTGTCCTGGATGTCGCCATTCAAGAATACCGGCCAGTCATGATCTGTATTGTGATCCAATCGGTTAGACCGGTCGGCAAACGCAGCCAATCCAGAACCTCCATCGTGAGGTCTCAAAACGAATTGAGGCCCGGGTCCTCACCCGGGCCTCTTCATTCCTATCTTTTAACCGGTTTTCCTCCAACCTCAATTACGGTCTGATTCGAAATAAGAAACAAATCGGGAGGTGAAGCAAGATGCTTAGGGGAAATGTTTCCAGGGATGTTTTGGGCTGTTTTTATTGGTTAGTTTGCTTAACGGAAAGCGTTTGTAAAATCGAAAATGAGACGCTGGATTTGTGTTGTAAATATCAAATAAAGAGCGGGTTGCGTTGCCAATGCCCGATTCGTTTTCCCGATTGGAACCGCACTCATATTTTCGTTTGAACGAACCGGATTTCATCGAAATCCGGGTTGTTTTTTTCACGCGAATACTGGCGGATCCGGTGCGTTTCGCGGGAGCGTGGATGGAACCGTTGTCTCTGGAGATGAAGTGCATTGGAGCATTGACAGAAAGGTGAGTAGCGGGATGATCCCGGAGTTGGCCTGTGTGTCCCCTGATATGAATGGAAGAGAACGATTTCTGCGTGCGATTGAACTGAAACCTGTCGACCGGACTCCGGTGTGGGTGATGCGGCAGGCGGGGCGCTATCTTCCGGAATACCGCGCAATGAAAGCCGTCTATGGCTTCAGGGGCATGGTAACCCAGCCGGATGTGGCATCGGGGGTGACGATGCAGCCGATTCTGCGTTTTCCCTCTTTGGATGCGGCGATCCTGTTCAGCGATATCCTCGTGATTCCGGAGGCGATGGGTATGGAGTATTCTTTCCGGGAACAAGGTGGGATTGAGATGGCATGGAAGTATGCTGTCGAAAACGATTTGAAGCGCTTGAATCCGGTCGGGATCAACGAGCGCCTCGGTTACGTATTGCAAGCCGCGCAGAAGGTTAAGCGGCGTTTGGGCGGAGAGCGTGCCCTGCTGGGTTTTGGCGGATCCCCATGGACTTTGGCGACCTACATGGTGGAAGGGGGGTCCTCGCGGGATTTTGCAACGATCCGGGAAATGGCCAATCGGGCTCCTGCTGTGCTTGAGGGCTTGCTTGAGCGTTTGACGGAAGCGACAGTTTCGTATTTCAGGGCCTTGGTGGGGGCTGGAGTGGATGCAATCCAGATTTTTGATTCCTGGGGAAGTGCATGCCCGGAAGGAAGGTATGAGGAATGGTCGCTTCGCTGGATTCGGGAAATTATCGCGGGGGTCGGGCAAGCGGTGCCGGTTATTCTGTTTTCGAAAGGCATGTCGGCTCATCGCGACGCATGGAAAACAACTGGTGCCAGCGCCTTCAGTCTGGATGCATCGGTACCGCTTCGCGAATGGGCGGAGGCCGATGCTGAACGAACCTATGCGGTACAGGGAAATCTGGATCCTGAATGGTTGAATGGGGATCCTGCGGTTGTCGTTGAGGAGACGCGCAAGGTGCTGGGGTCGGGAGGATTACTGCCGGGTCACATTTTCAACCTTGGGCACGGGATTCTTCCTGAGGCGAGGATTGAGTGTATGGAAGCGATGCTGGAGACTGTGGTCGGGTGAGTCTTTCCAGACCCCGGGGGTGGAATCCGGACCGGTGCGATTCCTTGGATTTCGGATTGGATTCAGCTTTCCGTTGACGTGTGGCATGCGATGTGCAGGCTGTTCAGCCAGCATGGCTTCGAGCATTCACAAAAAGGATGGATGGAACAGCCGGATGGGCGTGATCCTCGCCGTGGCGGGAAGCGCGGTCGGGATCGGGAACTTCCTCCGTTTTCCGGGAAATGCGGCCCAGTATGGCGGAGGTGCGTTCATGATCGCCTACATTACGGCATTCCTGCTGATTGGGCTTCCGATATGTTGGGCCGAGTGGGCAATGGGACGCCGGGCGGGACGTGAGGGCTTCAACTCTTGTCCGGGGATGTTCAATGTGTTTTCGCGGCATCCATTGCCGAAGTACGTTGGGGTGCTCGGTTTGGTGATCCCTGTTATCATCTACATGTATTACGTGTATATTGAGTCCTGGTGCCTCGGTTATGCAGTGAACACGTTGACGGGGCGGTTGCATTTTCCGACCGTGGGAGATGCGGGTGCGTTTTTCTCCAGGTTTACCGGCGCATCGGAGAACGGAAGTGCGTTGGGCTTCAAGGTGGATCAGGTCGGTGTGTATTTGATTGCCGTGTTCTTCCTCAACTTTCTGCTGATCTACCGTGGGCTCTCCAAAGGGATCGAATGGTTCTGCCGGTATGCGATGCCGACCCTGTTGATTTTGGCCTTTGTTATATTGATACGTGTTTTGACGCTGGGAGTGCCGCATGCGGAGCATCCGCAGAACAGCGTATTGAACGGATTGGGTTTCATGTGGAATCCGACCAAGGTTTACCTTGAGGAGGCCGTTCCGGATGACACCGGATTGACAACGTGGGTGCGGGTTTCGGAGGTGGTGGGTCCCCGATTGAGAAAGGACGCGGATGCGATGGCGCAATCGGAGGGTTATCGCGTGACCGAGGTGAGTGTGTGGAAGCAATTGCGCAATCCGCAGATGTGGCTGGCCGCATCGGGACAGATCTTTTTTTCCCTATCCATCGGTTTTGGGATCATTTTGACCTACGCGAGCTACCTCAAACGGGATGATGATGTGGTGCTCAGCGGCCTCACGGCGACCAGTGCAAATGAGTTCTGCGAAGTGGCGTTGGGGGGGCTTGTTACGGTGCCTGCCGCAGTGGCTTTTCTTGGAGTGGCGGGTCTTGCTGGCGCGGGAATGAGCACGTTTGCGCTGGGTTTCCATGTGTTGCCCATGGTGTTTTCGGAAATGATTGGGGGGCAGCTTTTCGGGTTTCTGTTCTTCTTCCTGCTTTTTCTTGCGGCGGTGACAAGTTCGCTTTCGATGCTGCAGCCCGGAATTGCGTTTTTGGAGGAGGGGTTGGCCTTGAACCGGCGCCAGTCTGTGGCGATTTTGGGCATGATTACGGCGATGGGAACCCTTTTCGTGATTTACTTCAGTGAAGGGTTGAAGGCGCTCGATACACTCGATTTCTGGGTGGGCACCTTCATGATTTTCGTGATGGCGACTTTTCAGATCATCCTGTTTGGATGGGTCTGGGGTGTGGATCGCGGTTTGGTTGAAGCACATCGGGGTGCTTCAATGTCGATTCCGCGGGTTTTTGGTCCGATTATGAAGTATGTGACCCCGTTGTTTCTGATAGGGGTTTTTGTGTTGTTTATCGTCTTCAATGTATTGGGAGTGAACTTCGATGGTGAATCAGGTTTGAGTTCCTACGTCACGGATTTGATTGGAGAGCATCCCAACCGGGTGGCATGGATGAGCGTATCCCTTATCCTGCTGGTAGGGATCTTCTTCGTGCTGATGGTCTCGGGGGTTGAGAAATACCGTGACTTTCATCGGAAAGGAGGGCGTCGGCAGTCATGACAACAGGTGGTTGGCTCATCATGTTGGGTTCGGTTGGATCTGTCACATTGCTTTTTGTTTGCTGTGTGATCAAGGTGATGAAGGATCCTTTCAATCCCGAGGAGACTTTGCACGGATTTGATCCGGATACACCGGACATGCCGGATGATGAAGACGGGCTGGACCGCTCCGTCTGATCCCCGGAGATTGCCCCTTTGGGATCAGAAAAGGGTTATGGGGCATTTTCTGACAAGTTCTTCGGTGCGGTTGCCCGGTTGTTTTGTTCGATGAAAAATATCCTTTTTTTGTTTGACAGAACGAAGTGCCCGCGAAAGATAAACCGCTTTTATTGCAGTGCCCGATTAGCTCAGCTGGCCAGAGCAGTTGACTCTTAATCAATTGGTCCGGGGTTCGAATCCCCGATCGGGTACCATCTTCAAAAAGTCAGGAGGTGGGTCGGCCAAGGTGATTACGCCATTTGGTTTTTATCGCCCGGTTTGTGCGGGGTGGTTTCCGCTTTGGAGCGCATGTTGCATTTAGGTTGCCAGACAGCCGTGGATTTGCCTTAATCGGATCGAACTGGAGCCTTATGACGGAAGACAAAAACGCTGAAGCTATGACGGATGTGGAAGGGGGAGATTCCTGGAACACCTTCAAGTCTTTTCTGGCAGCCAATGATCTTCGCGTCACCAGTCAGCGTCAGGCGATCTTTCGGGCTGCCTATTATTCCGACGACCATTTTACCGCGGAAGATTTGTTGACCAAGGCCAGACAGATTGACCGTTCGGTATCGCGTGCGACGGTTTACCGGACCCTCCCGATTTTAACGGAGAGTGGTTTGATCAAGGAAGTGGACATTGGAAAGGACTACCTTTTCTACGTTTCGCACCGCAATGCCACCACTTTCAAGGCGCAGGTCATCTGCAAGGATACTGACCGTATCATTGAGGTGGATGCCCCGTTCATGGAATGGTATGGAAAAGCGGTAGCGGCCCGGCTTGGGATGCAAGTGGTCTCCATGCGCCTGCAGATTGAAGCGCGCCCATCGGACGGAGTTGAGGTTCCCGAGGTGCCTTCGGCATCCAGGGAGAATGGATGAAAGAGGGGTTCCGGTATGGAACGGGATATGGATTTTGAAATCGCGTTTTATGAGCAGTTGGATGCCCGGAACCCGGCGGATGAGCGGGTGATGGAGCTATTAGCCCACCTGTACACCAAAGTGGGCCGGATCCAGGAAGGATTGGCGATGGATCGGCGCTTGCGGGATTGCCGTCCGGGTGATCCGCTTGTTCACTACAATCTCGCCTGTAGTCTCAGCCTCACCGGGCATCCGGACGAAGCGGTTGCGATGCTCCAAAAAGCGTTGGATCTGGGATACCGTGACCTGAGTTGGATTCTGCAGGACAAGGATCTTGAGCCGCTCAAGGGCTATGGGCCTTTCGAGGAGTTGCTTGCGCGAATGGCAGCCTCAGGGGCGGGTGAAGCGCCTGCATGACACGTGATCCGGTTTACCTGTTTGCGATGATGGGGCAAGTGCCGTGCAAAAGCGTCGCGTCAACCGGATTCGGTGATTGTCAGGATCATTCCTTTGGTTTTCTCTTGGCTGGAACCCGTGGCGGACTGCGGACAAATGGGAACGGATGGTGCGCTTCGGGTGGTGGAATCATGAGAGCCGAATCGACGTGAGGAAAAGGTTTTACATCAGTGGCTTCTACCCGTCTCCTGACGGTGGGTGTTGGGTGCGGTCGAAAGGACGGGTCGGTTTCTTGTCAAATGATCCGCTTGAGCGGTTATCGGTGAAAGGAAGCGCGGAGTCCCGGTGTTTTGATGGGGCTGACTCCAAATGGGTCCCCGGATACGCCCTTTACGTGGATGGCCGCCGCGTAGGCCGGATGTCGGTGCCGGATGGCGGAATGTTTTGCCACGATCATGAATGCGGTCCTTTGCGGGCGGATGCGTGTGCGGGCAATAACTGCGGAGCTCATGTGTTGGAAGTGCGATTGACGGGTGTGGGATGGACGAATTTTTTGGCGATGCTGGGCCGGAAGTGGGAGCATTTTGCACTGATTCCGAGGCGAGTCCGGGACTGGCTGCAACCTTTCCGCAGGCAGGAGCGCAACCGGAGCCTTCGATTGGATGAAATCCTCTTAAACGGACGCACCCTTGTTTTTTTGGATGGGACGCAACAGCGCTTCGACCGTGAAGCGGTGTTCAGTGGCAGCCGGATAAGCGTCACGGTCGTTGGATGGTTTCATGGAATTCTGGGCGTGGGAGAGTCTGCACGATCCTGTGTCCGGGCTGCCCGATCCGTGGGGTTGGATGTGGATGCGGTCAACATGCGCCTCAAGTTGAATGGCGCAACGCTCTCTGAGCTTTGGACGGACGGACTCGTGGAAAAGGGGCGGGGGACCATCACGATCGCGCATGTCGATGCGCCGCAGTCTTCGGATTTGGCAAAGTCTCATCCGGTGGAAATGGACAGGGACCGGTATCGGATCGGA
>JAQVLM010000514.1 GCA_028704125.1 Opitutales bacterium | reverse complement strand
TCATTCCCGGAAATCAGCTTTACCTTCCGGACCTTGGCATCGATTTCCGGGAGCATCTACGAGCCGTCAGAAAGAAGCCAAGAAAGTTGAGCCCTTCTGCTCAAGTGGTATTACTGGCGAAGCTGCTGGATAAATTCACCGATGAAGTATGGACTGCCACTATCCTTGCTGAGGTTTTTCAATCCACGAAAATGACCATGAGCCGGGTTATTGATGAGCTGGAGAGCAATGAACTTATCGAAGCTCGAAGCGAATGGCGCGAGAAACAAATCCACTTCAGAGCAACCGGGCGGGATCTGTGGCAGAAAGCTCAGGCCGTATTACGTTCACCAATTCAGAAGCGTGTCTTTATCGAAAACAACGATTGGCCGATCGGAACCATAGCGGGGCTCAGTGCGCTTTCTGCTCGAACAATGATCGCCGAACCTTCAAGGAAAGTGAGGGCGCTCACCCGCAAAGAATGGAAGGCCCTTCAGATTGATGCCAAACTCCGAATCATACCAGCAGCGTCTTCTGATATGGCACCAGTTGAACTGGAAATATGGAAATATGATCCAAAACCCCTGTCTCAGGGTGATTCAGTCGATCCGTTGTCCCTCTATCTGAGTCTAGCGGATACCAACGATGAGCGTATTGAAGGCGCGCTTCATGACCTTCTGGAGGATTTAAGATGGTAAAAGGAATTGATTCATTCAGGACTCACTTTACAGCCTACAGTTACAACTATGTCTTGATTGGAGGGACGGCCGCGACGTTGGCAATGGAGGAAGTTGGGGCCGATTTCAGGGCCACAAAAGATCTCGATATCGTGCTTTGCATTGAAGCTCTGGATGGGGAGTTCGCGCAGGCATTCTGGAAATATGTAAAAGCCGGTGGCTATGAGAACCGCCAGAAGAGCACGGGGAACCGGCACATCTGTTTCCTCCGTTCTGGCCGAATTGAAAACCTTTTATGGATTGGGGGCAGCATCCGAATGAAAGTAATTGGCCAGTTGATCAAAGCTAAAGACTGGATGATCCTGGCCTCCCTGAGACACGGAAGCTTCGTTCTGGAGCCTCAGCGTACGATCGTCGCCTTTTCGAGAGCAAAGAAACTACTCATAGTCTTCGCCTCTTCCATACCCTTTGCACAAGCACGCCCCAGCGCCCACGGCGGATGAGCGGGGACGCTCATCCCTACCCAAAACAGGCATCCCCCAAGGTAGGGCGAACCGTCCCGGTGAGCCGCTCCCTCTCCCCTTTCGTGCTTTCGGTGACTTTCGTGGTTCATCCCCTTCCTTCTTCGTGCTTTGTGGTAAAGAAAAACAAAGAGCTCTATTCACCACGAAGAAACGAAGGTCCACGAAGTGTGATCTTTAGTGGCAAACCTCATCTCCCCTTAGGTGCGGAAGCATCCCTGCTCGCGCATCTCCCCTCCACGTTTTCGCGGGTTTCGTAAGGACGCAGAGAACTTTTTTCAATTTTCTTTGGGAATGCTCCGGAAATCCGCACCTGGGGTCCCTTTAATGGAAGTATGACTAGCATAACCAGAGATCTTCCAAACAACGACGGGAACAACAGCAACTGGATCTCCGAAATGATCCTGAAGCTGATCTCCGAGGTGCCCGAATCCACGGAGCTTCCGGTCCCCAGCACGCCCGACACGAGAGCGGCAGCGATCGCCCACGAGCGCGCCCTTCTGGCAGCAGGCATATCCGGTACCCTGGCTCTGCCACCCGGACCCGCAGGAATGGCGACACTCCCGGTGGATCTGCTCACCATACTCAAACTCCAGCGCAAGATGATCGCCGACATCGCAGCAGTATATGGAAAGACCGGAGATCTGAACCCGACAACTATGCTCATATGCATGGTCAAATACGGCTCGGCTGGAACCGCGGGACGCATGTTGCTCAAGGCCGGAAGCAACAAACTCGTCAAACGCACCACCCAACAGATGCTCCGCAAGTTGGGCGTCCGCGTATCACAACAGGCAGTCGGTAAAAGCATTTCCAGGTGGGCTCCCGCAGTAGGGGCCGCTGCCATAGCGGGATACGCCTACATGGACACCAAACATGTCGCCAACCGGGCCATCGAACTCTTCTCCCAGCCCGTTGTCCTGATCGCAGCCTAACCCAATACCATGATCTCATCCGACAACCGTTTTTTCAGTGGCTCCAACCCGACCTCGAATTCCGCAAGAGAGGGACGCATGGCACTCGAGTCCACATTCGAGGCCTTCCTCAAAAACAAAGGGATGAACGCCGACGAATTAGCCCATTCCCTGACCGGCATCAACGCATCCATGATCGAGATCGTCCGGACGCTTCATTCCGTGGTGATGTCCCATGCGAAAACAGCCGAGACTTCCAGGGAGACGTTTCAAAAGGCAATCGACACCCTCCTCGAACTCGCGGCCAAGGCTGATTCCTTTGAGGAGCGTCAGCACATTCTCCAATCAGTAGTCGAGATCTGCAGCATGATGCGGTATGAAAACAAGGAAGAACGGCATACCTACGTCAAAGTGGTTCGTATCCTCGGAAGGACGCTGGTGGTCATCGCCGGGATTACAATTCTGGTCCGCAATCCGAAACTGGGACAACAGATCCTCAAAACGATTCCGAAGCTGATCTGACGGCAATACTCAGCGTTTCGCAACCCAATCCATGAACGTTTGAACCAACCCCGCCATACCCTATCGCACCCGGCGTTGAAACAAAATCCCTGTAATTCCGGAAAACCC